>CADBNB010000210.1 GCA_902795895.1 uncultured Lachnospiraceae bacterium
ACTCCATCTCCGCGGTCTGCGCATCCTCGCGGAGCGTTTTTTATGTAATAGGAAATTGCATCGCAATTTCCTATTACATAAAAAAATATTGTGGTGGTCTATTTTAAACCGACCACCACAATATTTTTTTAAATTACAGTCTTTACCTAACAACCCCTACGAATACAGATCATAGACACTGACAGACAAGGCTGAAGTTCCCATTTTCTTTTTTCCAAAATACAACTGGGAGTTTTCATATCTTTCCAATATTTTTCCTTCCTCATATGAAATATTTGCATAGGAACAATCCCCATTTGTCCTAATAACGACATGATACTTTCCCGGTGAACACGACAACTGATCTAACACAAGGTATCCACCTTTTCTTTTTACCTCTTTGTTTGTAAATTCTTTTTCTTTAACTACCCTCATATTTTCATCAAGAAGCCGGACATTTAATACACCACATCCATCCCCTTTTGCCTTTCCTTTTTTCGCATATAATTTTATAATTTCAAATTTTTTCTTAATGTCCAATATCTGACAAATATCTTTTTCTTTTAATTTATCCATAGAAAAATATCTTGTACTAGGTGCCCGAAAAATAATTTTCTTTTCGTAAGGTTTTTGCTCCAAAGGAAATGGATTCCTCATAACCACAATTACAACCATACATAAACAAATAAAGCCCCCCCCTATTACCGCATACCTTTTTAACCTTCCCGGTTTCAAATACTTATAAAGATATTCAATGTTTAACCGCTCCATCCATGTACATACGTCATCAATTCCACATTGCATCATTATCATCAAAATTGGTGTGTAACAGATGGAATACTTTTTGCTTGTCTCCCACATCATTAAAAACAAAATGATTCCTAACAGCGCCATAATAAAAACAATTCTTTGTTCTATCCCTTCTGAAGAAAAAAGCATTTGAATTAACATGGCAATGATAAACACAAAGGTCACGCATCGAAACATCTGGCAATAAAGAAGCAACCATGTATTATTTGTTCCAAATATACTCTCATAGAAACGTGAAAAATTTGCATCACTATTATTGTGAACCTGAAAATCATCTGTTCCAACTGCCCAATCTCTTCCCACCTTAATGAGATATATCTTTGCAACTCCGGTGATTCCTAATTTTTTTACCCTTTTTTGAATCACCTGCAGATTTGCAGCTATTTTTTTCTCTTTTCCCTCTTTTGATGCCGTTAATTTGTAATCTCCAGGATTATATGTTCCTGTGTCGTGTAACCCCATCATGATCCAATGGGTCATTGGAAAACCTTTGGTATTATGAGGATTTACAAGATGCGCTTTTATAAAGGATTTTTCTGTAAAAAGTAACATTCCCCCCATAAGTAACAAGCAGCCTAACGTCAGTATATTCTTTTTGTTTATATGGGATTTGTTTACGTTGACTGCCCAATATACCAAAATGGCAATAGTTGCAAATACCGTTGTTGGTCGCACATCATACCCAATTATACTTAAGACAATAAAACCAACTTTGGATGGTATGCCTTTTTTCAAGCCGCATAATATTATTCCTAAAATAAACGGCATACTAAAAGTATTGGTATACGTATAGTACACAAATACATAGGTTGTCGGAGATAACATCGTAACAAACAGATATCTATTTGCACCTTTCCTTCCAAACAATTGCTTAACAATAAAATAACCTAAAAGTATCGCCAAATCGATAGCGAAGATATTTAAGGCTGTAGCAAACGAAACGTAAGGTATCCCAAGCCATCTTGCAATAAAAAAAGCATAGTACATCAAAATAGTAAACAAATAGTTATTTGTATAATGTGCATAATAACCTTCCGAATTATCAAGCAGTCCATTTTGTAATGGCATGGCCGCCGCCTCATCTAAGGTGCGAAAAGAATCTGTAATGGGATATATTTTCGCCACACATAGAACAATAAACAACTGAACAAACAAAATAATGAAAAACCCACTTACCCCAAATAGGAAATCATGCTTGGAATCTTTTATTTTTTTTGCAACATAAAGAATAAGTGCAAATAACAAAACTCCCCCGGGAAGTATCAAAAAGATGGGACAACATCCACCATTCAGCCTTTCTTTTTGATTTCCCATAGTTACTAGTGAAATTCCTGCTATGTATACACTTAATAAAAGCAACATTCCTGTGGGAAATTTATAAAAAAAGCTTTCTTTCCATTTATTCATAGATATAACCTCCTGCTCCCCAAACTGTCACAAAGCATGTCTACTGACAATGCGTTACGCCTAATTGTATCATGCACAATTCCGACCGTCAATGTAGGACCGTCGTGGGCTAAACCCGAAAATACATTGCATTCTTTAATAACATAAAAAGAGAGCACCTTATGGCACTCTCTTCTTACTTGAACCATTACTGATCCTTCTTACCCGACATTTCCTCTTCCTGTTTCTTAATCATCTGACGAACCATCTCGCCGCCGACAGAACCATTCTGAGCACTTGTTAGGTTACCATTATAACCGTTTGATAAAGGTACTCCTAATTCGTCAGCAACCTCCATTTTGAAACGATCCATAGCATCCTTTGCGTTAGGAACTTCCATTCTTCCTGAATTGTTACTTGCCATAATTCACACCTCCTGCGGTTAACATTGTTTCCCGACAAGGCGATTTGCTGTGCCTTATCGTAATCTTATTATGGCTCATATTCAGAAAATAATACTGGAAAGTTTTACCTATTTTAATTCATCCCAAACTACATAACCATTCTTAGTATTTTTCTTTACATAATAAAGTCCTTTATCTGCCTTATTCAAGGCTTCCAAGATTGCTTCTTTGTTGTCACTCATGCATTCTGAAATACCAATGGAACAAGACAACATTCGTTCTCTTGGAATAATCACATCCATACCAATTTTCTTTTGAATGGTTGTAGAGAAACTATCTTTCATCATGAAAATGATATTTTTCGCAACTTTTTTTGCAAATTCAATGTCTTTATCCCTTAATATCAACACAAATTCGTCACCACCGTATCTTACGGCATAGCCGATTTCATCTACCACATGATCCAAAAGCTGTGCAAACTGCGTCAACACATAATCACCCAACTCATGTCCAAAAGTATCATTGTAGTATTTGAAATTATCCAAATCCAGATAAATAATGATATTTTTTACCGGTTCCTTCTCAAGTTCCTCCATCACACGTTTCTCAAATCCCTGTCTGTTATACAAACCGGTCAAAAGGTCAGTTACCGCCATATCGCTTAACTGGCTGTTCATTCGTTTGATCAGTTCCATATTTTCCAGTCGTTCCAAAGAAACATACAACTGACTACAGAAAAACTTAAGAATTGTAAAATCATGTTCCTGAAGCAGATATTTATTTGCAATGTAATTGTTTCTCATTTCCACATATGCTAAAAGAACACTATCCACTTCTTTTTTTGTAGAAACAACCGGATATGCAAACAATGTAATGATATGATTGATGTCCATAAGAGTAGTCAATTCCTTATACTCCAAAAATCCTTTGTCAATTCGATTGATAAGGATTGGTCTTTTGTTATATTTAAAGTATTCCATGACTTTCTCAAGCTGCAAATCATCCCACTTTCGAATCGTATCTGTCACATAGGTATCCTTACCATTACTCTTTGGCACATCAACGTACATAAACTCTAGATTTTTTCGATTACCATGAAGCATTACCACACCATCCAGATTGAAATAATTCTTCATAACCGTTACCGCCTGTGAAAGTAATTGATCCGCATCCATTTTTTTGTTCATCATATCCTGCCACATACCCATAAAGTCAATATCTTTTTTATTCATTTCCAAATCGCGTTCAATGGCAATACTGCCAATAATCTCAAGAATCTGTTCCTTTGAAACAGGCCTTTGTGGGAATGTTTCTTTACGCACTCTGGAATGTTTTTTCTCAAGAACCTGAAGTAAATATTTATACCGACTATGGTATCCATGACTGGTACAATAATCCAATGCTTCCTCCAGAAGTTTTTTCCTTTCTTCTTTCATATTAAGTGCATCATAATACTTTGCCCTTTCCACAACATAAATTGGGTAGTTAAAGAAATCATACCCTTTGTCAGCTTCCTGGTGAAAGTTTGCTTTTTCAAAGTATTCTTCTGCTCTTTCGTAATTCTCATCCAGTGTACACATGGCAGCATGGGTTAAATAATACATGAACAAAGTACCATTCCAATGGGTATATTTATCCTCATCTTTAATATTTGCCAAATGACTGATATAAGTTTCCACCAAATTCAAGCTTCGATAGCAAACATACTCATCACCGGTTTTAAAATAGCAATACGCAAGAAGACTATAAATCTTAGATCGTTCACATACATGAAGCGTATGATAACGCATCATTTCCATTACCTGTAATGCCAGTGAAAAATCATCCGAAGCCTCCTGATATTCCCTTGCCAGCATCTTATTAACACCACTGTTGTAAAGAGTGATAGCAACTTCCTTTGCATCCCTGAGCTTCAAAGCATCTACCAAACTGTTTGCAAAAGATTCCTCTGCCTGCTGGTAACGCTCCATTACACCGGAAATATATCCAAGGCCATTGTAAGTATGCACTTTACGAATCAATTTATTATCAACTTCCAGCAGTTTAATCTTATTCCGATACAACTGCTCCATTTCTTCGTATTCTCCGTCACCGGAAATTGCCACAATTCGAAATGTGTGTGCACTGATTAAAAATTCAATATTATCAAGTTCTTTTCCAATTTCAAGAGCTTTTTGAAAATACTTTTTTTCCTCTTTTCTATCTTTTACACCTTTTCCTGTTCCGAAATAAAATGCACAAAGATGGGCTTCCAAATTACGGTATCCAAAACGTTCTGCATCTTCCAAAAACTTTTCGTCCACCTTATAGGAGGTATAAACCTCAAATGCATCTCTCCAATAATTGAAATTTGACAACACGCGCACGCACTCTGCCTTAAACAAAAGATATTCATTTTCTAATTGTTTTGCAATTCTTTTACACTCACCAATATACAATTCCACTTTATTTTCCAACTGGTCCATGCCATACTGACAAAGAGCGGAAAGCATATAATAATCATAAAGCAACTGCTTGTCATTCAGCCTTTTTGCAATTCTTCCCATAGCTTCACTCATCTGCAATGCCTTCGTATAATCCTGGGACAACAGCAAAATTCTTGCAAATGTATAATAAAAACGAATATTTTCTTCACAAGACATCACAATAGTTTGTTGATTAATCTTATCTAAAATAGTCGTCATATAATACTTTCCATCTTCCAGACAGAAAAACTCCACCATATTTTCAGCCTGTTCCAAATAGTTAAACACATAATCCTGACGTGGAATAAACACATCCTGAACATCAATGGAATTTTCGGAATTTATGTTACTCCATTCATACTGTAAATTGTTTTTTTCAATGGTATCCACAAATGCATTCCACGCCTCTGAAATGTACTCTGGAGCACGATACACCTCATTATACATACCAATAATCTGAATGTTTTTTATACTTTCACATTTAATGATTTCATGCAACAACCGTATACAGGATTGATTTGCCAAATGTAATTTTTCCAAGAAAAATACAAGGGTACTCTTTTCAGAGATATAACTGAAAATGCTCACCAAGGATTTTAACATACGTTCTCTCTCGTAATAAAATTCCGGCAACATAATCAATTCTTTTCGTCTTCCCAGACCACATTTTATATAACTGATAAAAATATCCTGAGCAAGGGAATATACACCGGCAGCCTCCACAAATTCCTCCGGAGTCTGCTCATTTTTATAATACTTATAATACAATTCCCTAATCCATGACAAAAATGGCGAGAATGGTCCCTGCATCATGTGCATAGGAAATTCATAAAACATCAGACATGCATCTTTATTTGGCTTCATAACAATATCATGAAGCTTACTACTAGGCACAACCATAGTATTATAATGCTTGATAAACATATATTTAGCAGAAGCATTATCACTAAATGACTGTAAAAGCTTGTCAATGTAATTGGTATACTCCATCATCTCACCCCCCCGTGGTTTACTATCATCTTCATAAAATTCGAAACCGAAATACAAATGTTTTTTAAGATTGTTATCCTGATTACAAATATTTTATTCAAAATATAATTGTCCAAACCCCTAATTCCCCACTTTTTCATTATTATACCACATTTTGTAAACTTTTTCCATTTATTATTTTCAACAATTAGGAGAAATTTATGTTATCATAATAGTAGGAGCAGATTAATTTGAAATAGGAGGCAGCTATGAAACCAACAATTGATATCGAGAATTTAGAAATGCGAATAAAACGAAAACTAAGATTAGGTTCCTATTTTATGAAATCTATCATAAAATGGGGGGTTTGTTCTATCATTACAGGTATAATATGCGGATTTATTGGAGCAGCATTTTATAAATGTGTAGCCATTGCCACATCAACAAGAACCGAGCATCCGGAGTTAGTGTTTGGATTGCCGGTTGCCGGTCTTTTCATCGTCGGACTATACAAACTTTGTCACATGTTGGATGACGGTGGTACCAACCGGGTAATTAAGTCTATTCGAACCGAAAAACCATTGCAATTTCGTATGGCGCCCCTGATTTTTATTGGCACAGTAGTCACCCACTTCTTTGGTGGTTCTGCTGGTCGAGAAGGTGCAGCATTGCAGATTGGAGGAAGCCTCGGTTCTACCGTCGGAAAAGCCTTCCACTTAAATCCTAAAGATATGCACATTATTACCATGTGCGGTATGAGCGCAGTATTTTCCGCACTGTTCGGAACCCCTATCACTGCAACAATTTTCAGTATGGAAGTTATCAGTGTAGGTGTACTTTATTATGTGGCATTTATTCCCTGCCTGTTCTCATCCATGGTAGCATTACACATATCTCACTGTTTAGGTATCAACTCCAGCTCGGAAGCTCATATTTTAGAAAAGATTCCGGATTTAAATCTCACAAGTATTACTCAGGTTATGATTATTGCAGGTATTTGTGCCTTTATCAGTATGTTATTTTGTTTTACCATTCACAACACACATACATTTTTTAAGAAAACATTTAAAAATCCATTTGTACGTGTCGCTGCAGGTGGTTTAATCATTGTTGTTCTTACCTTATTGGTGCAGACAAATGACTATAACGGTGCCGGAATGGATGTAGTTTCCAGGGCTTTATCAGGAAAAGTTGCAAGACCTGAAGCATTTCTTCTTAAAATTATTTTTACAGCCATTACATTAGGTGCAGGATTTAAAGGTGGAGAAATCGTGCCATCCTTCTTTATCGGTGCCACAAGCGGAAGCGTAATCGCTTCTTACATCGGCTTTGATCCGGTATTTGGTACTGCAGTTGGTTTGATTTCCATGTTTTGCAGCGTGGTAAACTGCCCGATTGCATCCCTGTTTCTAAGTATCGAGCTATTTGGTGCAAAAGGACTTATTTTCTATTGTTTTGCATGTGCCATAAGCTATGTGCTTTCCGGTTACTACGGACTTTACAGCAGTCAGAAAATTGTGTATTCGAAATTATCACCTACGTATATCAATAAAAACACCTATTAAATCAAGTTTCCCTCGCAAGTCTTTGGTGCTTGGTTTCGCATCTGAATAAAAAGGCAAAAGGTATCCAAACAACGCTATACATTGCGTGTTTTCCATATACCTTTTGCCTTTTTTTACTCACCTTTGACAATATTGTCTATATCCAATCTTATGTATGCCACTGCAAGCCAGATTGTCATTACAATCCAGCTAATAGGTTCTGTCAACGCCACTCCAAAATACTGTAATCTTGGCACCAAAAATAACACCGATGCAATTTTCACCAGCAATTCCAAAACACTGGAAACAACCGGCACGATTTTTCTTCCCAGTCCCTGAAGAGAGCATCGAAGTACAAACAACGGACCTAACACATAGAAGAAAAGTACCCCCACACGTATGTACATAACGCCAGGTTCTATGACTTCCTTCTCGCTACTGCTGGCAAGCCAGCATACCATTTTGCCCCCTAGTGTATAACAAATAAGTATCATCAGCGTCGTAAGAACAGTTTCTACAATCATCGCCTGCCTTACCCCTTGACGCACGCGGTCTATTTTTCCGGCACCAAGATTTTGGCTCACATAAGTTGTCATGGCTATTCCTACGGTAAAAATCATCACCATAAGCACATCAAACACTTTTCGACCGGCAGTATGTGCCTGAATAATATTCGTTCCAAGACCGTTGATGCCACTTTGCAAAATAATGGTACCAAAACTTACAATACAATTCATAAACCCCATAGACAAACCAGAAACGGAAAGATTTAGATACTGGTCTGTATCAAGATTCCATTCCTTCCTTCTTGGAATAATCATTCTATATTTTTTCCAAACAATCATAGCAACGGACAATGCTGCAATCCCCTGTGAAATCACGGTAGCAATGGCAGCACCTTTAATTCCAAGATGCAATACCGGAATAAAGAGCAAATCTAATCCTATATTGATTACTATAGCTCCCATCAGACAATAAAGCGGTCTTTTGCTGTCACCAACTGCACGCAAAATATTTGCCAGCATATTGTATACACAACTGCATACAAATCCGCCAATAAGAATACGTATGTACAATTCCGCCTCATAAAGAATGGTATCCGGAGTCTTCAAAAGCACCAGCAGATTATGGATTACCAATTCACCAATCACAGTCATAAGCACTGTCACAATCAACGTCAACTTCACCGTTCCTGCAATAAACTTACGCATTCGCATCTCATCTTTTGCCCCAAAACATCTGGCGATTAATATTCCAAACCCTTGGGTAAGTCCATTTACAAAACCTGTCATGAGATTTACGATAACCATGGTTGCCCCGATTGCCGCAAAAGAAATCTCCCCTGCATACTCACTTACAATCTTTGCATCTGCCAGATTGTATACCTGCTGAAGAATATTTCCCAAAATCAAAGGAAGTGCAAATAAAAGAATTACTTTCGCGGGCATTCCCTTTGTTAAATCTTTCATTTCAACACTTCCTTTTCTTTAAAATGTACCTTAAAATTATACATTTTTTTCTTCTATTTTCCAATGTTTTTTTCCTGCTTTTACAGGCTCCAAAATCTTTGCTGACGCTAAAATAAGCACTGCAGCAACTAACATTTGAAGCAACATACTGACACACATCCACTCCCCTGTATTTACACTCTGCCAAAAGCTATCCGCATTGATATTTAAAAGACAGATTTGCCGATACCAAGTATTTCCTGCAATCTGGTAGCTTAGCATACTCACAAGAGAATCTACCGGACTAAACAATCCTAACAAAATAAGCCATCCTGGCACCTGAAAACCATCAGAAAGCCCATCATCGCCACTTAAATATATCCAATAACCAATCCAGTATGCAACATAAGGTAACACACAGGTAAACACACATGCTCCATAAGTCGTTATGGTTGCAAATATGGTTCTTCGAAATATTGATGAAAAGAAAATACCGATACTTCCAATATAAATGGCAAAGACACAGGCATACACTACAATCAATACAATATCAAAAAGCCCAACACCACCAATTAAAAATACAACCGACATAATTGGAATACTAGAAAAGATAAATAACAATATAGTCCCTGTAGATGCCAGTAGTTTTCCAACAATAATCGTTAATGTACTCATTGGTGTGGTAAGCAAAATATCCAATGTCTGTTTTTCCCGTTCCCCCGCAATAGAACCTGCCATCAACGACGGCACAATAAATGCTAATAGTAAAAACTCTGCAATTTCTATCCAGCTAAAAAAGCGAATCACGTTGGAATAAGAAACCTCAGATGCACTAATATAAAAATTTAGGCGAAATACTGCAACTACCATAAACGCCAACACCGTATTAAATACAAATAATCCAAGAACCAGTCTTGGTCTTCTTGCTGTGGCTCGTAATTCTTTTGATAATACCGGATTTTTCATACTTACTCACCTTATTCTTCCTTCTCCGTAATCTGCATAAACAAGGACTCTAAGTTATTCTCAGCTCTTCCATACTGGGAAATCAACACTCCCTGCCCTAAAAGTCCCTGCAAAAGCAATGCTTCATCTTTTTGACTTCCTCGAAAACCAACATATACCTTTTGCTCATTGGTTGAAATCGTTTCAACATCTTCCTTCTCTTTTAAAAACGCAATGGCTTTTTCCAATCCGTCAACCACTTCCATAACAATAGGATTTGACTGGTTAACTTTCGTCATAATTTCGTCAAGCGTTCCGCTTACAACCATTTTACCTGCTTCAATAATCCCTACCGTGGTACAAATTTCAGATAATTCCGATAAAATATGTGAACTGACAAGCATGGTCACTCCTACATCCATCAATTCCCGAAGTACTTCTTTCATCTCATATCTGGCTCTTGGATCCAGACCAAAAGCTGGTTCATCCATCACTAATATTTTCGGTTGGTATAAGAGACACCTTGCAAGACATAATCTTTGCTTTTGTCCTCTGGACAACACATCTACAAAGGAATCCTCCTTTTCCAGCATATGAACTACATCTAATTTTTCCTGACATCTTTTTCTTGCTTCTTTGCCATAAATCCCATAAACAGAAGCAAAAAATTCCATATATTCGCTAACTTTAAGATTGTCATACACTCCAAAGAAATCAGGCATATAACCAACCAATTGTTTCACTTTTTTTGGGTGTCTTAAAATATCCACACCGTCAATTTCCACACTTCCACCATCTGCAGCAAGAAGTCCTGCCATAATCTTCATGGTGGTAGTTTTTCCTGCACCATTTGGTCCTACAAAGCCATACATTTCTCCCTCAGAAATATGAAAAGACACTCCATTTAATGCAACAAAATTCCCATAATTTTTTTTCAAATCTACTACATCGACCACGAATTATCACCTTCTTCCATAACTGCAGAAATAATTGGACGATATGCATTATAGATAAGATAATTATCATTCTCCCCATTATTGTCCAAAACATAACGCATCCGCAAATGCTTCCTGTTTACATATGGAGCAAGTTCCTCTCCTGCAATTTGATCACCATACTTTTTAAACACTGTCTCAAAAGCTTTTGTACGGTAATTATATAGCTGAATCTCTCCATCAAAAATCTTAAATCCACTGGATTGTTCAAAATTCTCTTTACCCTCCCGAAGCTCATTTGCATTCTGCAGATATTTTAAACTCTTAATTTTCTCGTTTGCAGCAATGGTACATTCTACTTCGTTATCATCTTCACTTTCATTTCCAGAATCCACATAATTCCAGAAATTATCACTCTCACCAACCAAATCACATACAAATCTGGTATTTCCTCTGGTATAGTCCACATTTACAGCAAATGAACTAATGGTTGCCCCAACCACTTTTGCATTCCAATATCCTAAAATACTATCCTGCTTTTCCATAATACCCATTACCTTTGGTTCCATGCAATTTCTCTGCTCTGAACCATTATCCAAATACGAAGCAACTGCTGAAAGATAACCGTCTCCTTTTTCGTTCCGGCTTTCTTTTTCTCCAAAAGATAACCAAGTTTTTGCAATACCGTCTACGTTAATCTGTGTAGCATCCGGTAACAATGTGTTTGGCGTTTTTTCAGTAATGTAAACAGACTCTCCCTCCTTAATGTCACCAAGATAATAAAGTCTACGTCCTGCCAAAAAACATGCTTTCTTTATGGTTTGTCCCATATTGTTCGTAAAGGTACCGGAATAATCATAATCAAAGCATCGAATATCCGCTTCATAACTTCCACTGTGAAACAAATGAAAACTTCCTAAGAAATCAACATATTCAAAGGCCGAAAATCCATTAAAAGTAATACTGTTATTAGCATAATCAATCTCGGTAGCCTTTAACAGCTCATCTTCCTTCTGAGTTCTAATATCGGTATCCTCAATACCCATCTGCTGCCATATTTTCATACCATTCGGAATTAGCATATGAAAGGGTTTATTATTCGGATTACAAACCGTCATATAGGATGTGCCTCTGGCAATAGATGAATCTTCAGAATATTCCAAAATGGTGTTATGCATCAAATGCACATTTCCCACTCTGGTGCTTCCTCCAAGTAAATATATCACCAAAACAAAAGCAACGGAAACCGCAGGTATTACACTCCATATGAGTTGCTGTTTTCCTTTTTTGTTAGAAAAATATCTTGTAGTTACCGTTAAAATGCAAACATATATTACAAAAATGCAAATAATAAAAAATAAACTCGGTATCTTTCCCATAGGCATACGAAGCCCCTGATTTGACTTACTATAATCCGGATAGCGCTTTTCATTAGCACGTTTTCCACAGTAGGAACTAAACACGGAAACCAAAGAATCACTTTCCATCTTCGACACATCTTTTTCCATTACCATAATGGTGCCTTGATTTTGATTAAAAAAACAAAATGCCATGTAATTATCTTTATAATAGTGTTCTCCCTTGTTTTCCATGTGCAATCCATCCGAATCAACACTTGCTCCAATACCAAATTCATTGATATTATCCTGTATGTAATCTTCTAAATTGTCAACAATCACTGTACCACCATCGGCAACCCACTCATTCAAAGTTGTAAATTGCTTTGCATTCAGCTTACTTAGGTTAAAATCTTCCACCAAAAGAATGTCAAACATATCCATTAGTGACTCATCTTCCGGAAATTCTTTTTCTGTAAGTCTGACAAAACAACCTTCCAGCAATTCGGCGTTGTTTTCTCCCAACTCCGTATTTTTGTCTGACATAACACCGATTACCATTTCATCACTTAGAAACTTTTTCACAGAAATTGTTGTATTTGTAACAGGCTCTTTATCTTCATTTTTGAGTACAAATGTAACTTTATCTGGCATCCATACAAAATATACACCAAAGGTTATGGTATTTTTTTCATGTGCCTTCACCTGAATTTCCTCTGTGACAATACTGCCACTTGATTTATTTTCTCCAAGAACTAAAACACTGATAAAACCATTAAAATCACTATCTGAATAGTTAAATACTGTCACATTCGCCCGATTGATATGCCTGCTTGCCGTATGATTACCATCATACCCAAGCTGGGCTTCTATAAAATACAAACTACTTTTGGCATTTACCACTTTAATATCTCTGTTTATCTGAAAGTTGCAAACTACCATACAACATCCCAACAGGATCATTAAAAACTGCATTCGCATTTTCCCATGCATGCTATTCCACCTCTTCTTCAATGCTTGATGCATCCTCCTTTGAAAATGGCAACACCATCTTGAAACTAGTACCATGATAGTCACTCTTTACAGAAATCACACCATGATGAAGCTGTACCACTTTTTTTGCAATAGCAAGTCCTAGTCCACTTCCTCCCGTTTCTGTAGATCTTGACGCCTCTCCACGATAAAATTTATCAAAAATATGGTCAATATCCTCCGGTGCAATAATTTTTCCGTAATTAATAATTTCCAATGAAACCTGACGTTTTGCTTCATCTTTCTTTAACCGGATTTTTATAAGTTTTCCATCTTTTCCGTATTTCACAGAATTGCTGATTAAGTTACTGACACCTCTTGCCAACAAATCTCCATCTGCAACGATCATTATATCCTCATCGTCCATCACGCACTGACATTCTAAGCCTTCTGCCTCAAAACTCGGATAAAACTCTTCCACCATTTGCTCCATAAAACGCTTAAAGTCAATCTCAACAGGATGTATCTGCAACTCGGCTCCAACTTTTGTGAATTCAAACAAATCTTCAATAAGTTTTTCCAATCGTTTCGCCTTATCATAAGCAACATTTACATATTTTTGCTTATCTTCCATGGACAACTGATTGTTTCTACGAACCAGATCCAGATACCCAATGACAGATGTTAAAGGGGTTCTAAGATCATGAGCCACATTTGTGATAAGAGTATCTTTTTCCTGCTCATACTGATGTTCGCTCTCAATCAACTGACGAATTTCCGCGGTCATACTGTTTAACTTTTCCGCAATGTTTGCAATCTCGTCATTTCCCGATACCAGAATTTCTTTATACAAATCACCTGCTGCAATCTCATCAATTCCTGCTGAAATTTCATGCACACAGAGAGCAGTTTTTCTTGTAAACATTTGAAAATATATCAAAAAAGAACCAATACCCACCAATGTTGCTGCAACAATCAACAAAATAAGAAACGGAATGTATTTTTGCAAATAGTTAACTGCAACAACCTGATTTCCATAATTCTGTATTATGTTTTCACTGGAAGAATTGGAAAGACTGGCATTTTGTAACAGCTGTGGTTCATCACCGCCTGTAATGCGCAAAATCAATACCACAATTGCAAGAAATGCCATTACAGTAAACACAGACAGAATCATACTCGTTAAGCTGTACAAAAACATATCTTTTTGAAAACGTGTCCATCTACTATTTTTCAATCTTATATCCCACTCCCCATACGGTCTTAATAAGCTGTGCATTTCTAGGATTTAACTCCACTTTTTCGCGAAGTCTTCGAATATGCACCATAACTGTATTGTTTGCCTCATAAATTTTTTCATTCCATACCTGTTCAAAAATTTCGTCCGTACTAAATACCTTTCCGGGATTTGAAGCCAGCAATGTAAGCATCTTAAACTCAATCGGTGTCAGTTTCACTTCTTTGTCATAGGCAAATACATTGTGATTTTCCAAGTCAATACGAAGGTTTGTAACTACAATTTCATTTTTCTTTGCATTGGTTGTCGTATTGAAGGTTGTAAATCTTCTAAGCTGGCTCTTTACTCTTGCCATAAGCTCCAATGGACTAAATGGTTTTACCACATAATCATCCGCACCATTTCCAAGGCCTACAATCTTATCTAATTCCGTAGATTTTGCGCTCAACATAATAATAGGCACATTACTTGTCTGTCTAACAATTTCGCACATTTCAAGCCCGTCCATCTCCGGCATCATGATATCAATAATCAAAAGTTGTAAATCCTCATGCTGAAAAATTTCCAATCCTTCCTTGGCACTGTTTGCCTTAAACACTTTATATCCGTCACTAATCAAATGTATCTCTACTAAATCTGCAATCTCTTTGTCATCATCCACTACTAAAATACTTTCTTTTGGCATGATATGCTCCTTTCTTCAGACCTTTTGGCACATTTACTATATTATGTCATTTTCTCACACGGTAATTCTTCTCAACTTGTGTTATATATTTCTTATATTAGCACAGAAAATGGAAAAAATCCTTACGAAATGTTTACAAATAATAAAGATAAATAGAAGACCTGACTGCTTTCTGACTAAATCGACTTTGAACTTCAACCCCAAAAGGAATCGGCAACTGCCGATTCCTTTCGTATTCTACAATATATCGATATATTCTCCATTTAACGCTTTGTTCATGCTTCTAACGGCACAGAATTTTCCGCACATACTGCATGTATCGCTATGATCTTCCTCCGGAAGTCTGGAATCTCTGATTTTCTTTGCTGTTTCCGGATCAAGGGCACAGGCATACTGTTCATCCCAGTCAAGGTTTCTTCTGGCATCTGCCATACGGTCATCAATATCTCTGGCTCCTTTTACTCCCTTTGCAATATCTGCCGCATGAGCTGCAATCTTAGACGCAATAATACCCTGTTTTACATCTTCCACATTTGGAAGTGCCAAATGCTCTGCAGGTGTGACATAGCAAAGGAATGCAGCTCCATTCATGGCTGCCACAGCTCCACCGATTGCCGATGTAATATGGTCATATCCAGGTGCAATGTCCGTCACCAAAGGTCCTAACACGTAAAATGGTGCTCCCATACAAATGGTCTGCTGTACTTTCATGTTTGCAGCTACCTGGTCTAATGGCACATGCCCCGGTCCTTCTACCATGACCTGTACATTGTGTTCCCAAGCTCTTTTGGTAAGCTCTCCAAGACGCACTAACTCCTCAATCTGACAAACATCCGTTGCGTCCGCAAGACATCCCGGACGGCAGGCATCTCCCAAAGAAATGGTAACATCGTATTCCTCACAGATATCAAGAATTTCATCATAATACTCGTAAAATGGATTTTCATTTCCTGTCATGCTCATCCAAGCAAATACAAGGCTTCCACCTCGACTTACGATATTCATTTTACGTTTGTGTTTCTTAATCTGCTCAATGGTCTTTTGCGTAATACCGCAGTGCAAGGTAACAAAATCCACACCATCTTCCGCATGCAAACGGACTACATCCACAAAATCTTTTGCTGTCAATGTAGCAAGATCACGCTGATAATGAATGACACTGTCATATACCGGTACGGTTCCAATCATGGCAGGACATTCTCCTGTAAGTTTTTGACGGAATGGCTGGGTATTTCCATGGCTGGAAAGGTCCATAATCGCCTCTGCGCCAAGATTTACAGCACTCATTACCTTTTCCATCTCTATATTATAGTCCTTACAATCCCTTGAAACTCCAAGGTTTACATTGATTTTTGTACGCAACATACTTCCCACGCCTTCCGGATCAAGGCAAGTATGTTTTTTATTGGCACAAATGGCAACTTTTCCTTCTGCCACATACCGCATCAATTCTTCCACTGCCATATGTTCTTTCTTTGCCACAATTTCCATCTGTGGGGTAACAATTCCTTTACGCGCAGCATCCATCTGCGTAGTATACGTCATCATATTATCTTTCCTTTCTTCTTTCTAATATACTCTCAAAATTTTCCTACGCCCAAAAACAAGCAGTTTCCAAGAGTACATTCTATAATAAGCAGGAAAAGCCGCCCATTTGGCAGCTTTTCTTTCTGGGTTATTCTTGTCCGATTTTTCCTTCTAAATTACTTCGAACAGCCTCTATCAATTCATAGACTACAAACAGGTTTTCATAGCTCATTTCATCCAACTTAAACTCTTTTCCCGGTATCTGCTCATAAGAAACGTTTCCAGCCTCTTCCTCCACAGAAAAATCGCACACCTTCTCCTGACCGTATGTTATTTCTGTTTTTTCGTTGTTCTCCGTCCGAACTGTCCTTATGTGGATTTCTTCTTCATTTTCAGAAAAGTTGTGGATGAAAATATGATCCCACACGCATTTTTCACCTAACCAGGCTACCGATGCGGTCTTATCATTTATTTCGATTTCCATCAAAATCACTTTTTTATCATTCACATAAAATCGAAATGTAAAATTTTCCGGATTCTCAGGGACCTCCAAAGGATAGATGCGTGAAATTTCCTTCGAAAACTCCTGCCATTTTTCCTTCGTAATCTGCACTTCATAGCCCTTCGTCTTTATCGTCTTACCGTCACAAGCCACATCTTTTCCGGGGATAGATTTCTGAGTCGTTCCTTCAAAAACGTCCCGATACCAGTTTACGATATCTCTGGCTCGTATCCCCTGATTTGCGCTACTGGTAAATAATCCGGATAATAGTTTATCAATGGTTTCTGTCCCGCCAATCACCAATTGGTCTAAAATTCCATGTGTTCCTGCTGTATAAATAAATTTATTTTCCGAATATTCCGGAATGGCAAGCTCAGCTTTTGTAGGCGACAAATCCACATAAAATGAGGTTTTTGTCCCCATATATTCGAAATCACCAACACACTGTTTGTGCTGTTCTCCATTTACAAGATGAGCTGTAACCGTGGTAGAATTTAAGGCATGAACTTTTACGTTTATGCCTTTTGTATTCTCGGAATCACGGCTGAAAGCAAACAACGTATCCAAATACATAGGTGTGTCTGAAATGGTATTTTCCATTGCGTCGTACAGTGTAATTTTATGTTGAAATTCACTGCGCACAAATATTGTAAAAATCACCACCATCAGGATAAACAATATCAAAACTACGCCTATCAACACACCACGTTTTTGTTTGTTGTTGCTTTCTGCCATACTATTCCTCCCTTATTATCGCTTTTCAACAGCCATAACTACTGTTTCGCCATTGATGTTCTGCTCTTTCACAAATCCATCTGCATCCCCAAGAATAATGTTATCTGCAAGAACCTTTTCTTTAATGGCATCTGCATTGTTCTTCATAATGTCTGCAATCTTTGCACTGCCATCTGCATATACATTGATGCGGTCCATTACTTCAAACTCAGCTTCCTTACGCATATTCTGAATCTTACTGATAATCTCAGCCACATATCCCTCTTCGATTAACTGTGATGTAAGAGTTGTGCTAAGAACAACTGTTACTCCGTGGTCAGATTCAGAAATAAATCCTTCCATCTGTGCTGCTTCGATTAACAAATCTTCTTCTGTCAAAGCTTCTGCATTTCCATTTACAGTAATAGCAAGTGTTCCCTTTTCATTTAACTCGTCCATGGCAGCATTTCCGTCAAGAGTAGCAAGAATCTCTCTTACGGCATTGATATCTTTACCAAATCTTCTACCAAGTGTCTTAAGCTGTGGCTTAAATGTGTATGATGTAAAGTTTCTCACATCCTGTGTAAAGATAACTTCTTTTACATTTAACTCATCTTCGATAATCTCTTTGTAGAATTCTGAAAGTTCTTCCTCAGCCTTTACATACATAGTTCCGATTGGCTGACGGTTCTTAATATTTGCAGCATTTCTACATGCACGTCCAAGAACAACTACGTCAAGAACTTCTTCCATGTCTTTCTCCAAAGTCTCATCAATCATGCTCTCATCGCATACCGGATAATCGCAAAGATGGATACTCTCTGGGGCATTTTTATCAAGACTTCTAACTAAGTTCTGATAAATATCTTCTGTCATAAATGGAATCATTGGTGCTGCTGTCTTTGAAATGGTTACAAGTGCTGTGTAAAGAGTCATGTAAGCATTGATTTTATCCTGTTCCATTCCCTTTGCCCAGAAACGCTCACGGCCACGACGAACATACCAGTTACTCATCTCATCTACGAAATTCTGAAGTGCCTTAGCAGCCTCCGGAATCTTGTAGTTTGTAAGACAATTATCTACCGTCTTTACAACCGTGTTAAGTTTTGACAACAACCATTTATCCATAACTGCAAGTTTGTCGTACTCTAATGTATACTTTGTAGCGTCAAACTCGTCAATATTTGCGTACAATACGAAGAATGCATACGTATTCCACAAGGTTCCCATGAACTTTCTCTGTCCCT
>CADBNB010000211.1 GCA_902795895.1 uncultured Lachnospiraceae bacterium
AAAAAGACGATACAGAGTTTTATGTATGGAAAATTAAAAAATCGAATTATGGTTCTAAAAATAGTATTGCTGAATGCATTTTAAAATACCCAAGAAAAGAATTAGAAAATAGTTCGTCGACTACATTCAGACTGGTAGCCTTTGGAGATAAAGGGGACAAAGGTCTTGGAATTAAAGGTATTTTATTGGCAAAATTATGTAGAAGAAGTTTGTTTAGATTAGATTAGTAACTATATTTAATGAAAACACATCCTGATTGATTTCGGGATGTGTTTTTGTGTGCCATGGAAAAGTGGATTTTTTATTCACAAATTGACAACTCAATACAGGAATTGTATAATAAAAAGAGTGCCTATTAGTCGGATATATTGATGTTTTTGTAATGTCAATTGTTTGATGAAAAGGAAATTAGTAAGTGGTCGTTTAGATTTTTCGTCTAACGATTATTAGAAAATAGAATAATGAGGTGTTTCTTTATGAAGTTTTTAAATCGGATGGAACTGAAATACGGAAGATATGCAATACATGATCTGATGAAATACATTTTAGGACTATATATACTAGGAACCTTTCTTAATGTTATCAGTCCGGGAATTTACGCAGAGTATTTGTGTCTTGATTTTTCTATGGTTGCAAAAGGTCAGATTTGGAGACTGATTACTTTTATCATGGCACCAAGCAGTCAGATGGCAGGATTAAATGCCTCCACAGCTATTACTGGTTTATTGTTCTTCTTTGTGGAGATTTTTCTTTACCGCATGATTGGACAGGCTTTGGAACAGGCGTGGGGTGATTTCCGATTTAATCTGTATATTTTTTCAGGATTAATATTCAATATTTTGGCAAAGTTTATTTGTCATTTGGTTGTGTTACAGAAATATGGAGCAACGGATGCAACAGTAGTTGCACAAAACGGTGTGGGACTTGAGTATATTTTCCAGACAATGTTTTTAGCGTTTGCTTTCTTATATCCGAATGTGCGGCTTTTATTAATGTTTGTAATACCGGTAAAAGTAAAATGGCTTGGATATTTTTATGGCGCTATTTTGGCATTCCAGGTAATCAGTAATCTGTCATCTCCATATGCTTATGGAAAAGTTACAGGTGTTGCGATTTTGATTTCTACGGCAAACTTTATTTTATTTGCCCTTTTGTCCATGAAATCAATGAGACCTTCCAGAGAGGTAAAGCAGCGTAGAAAGGAATTTCGAAGACAGGCTCGTGTTTACACCATGATGGAGGGAGAAGCAAGACATCGTTGTGCAGTTTGCGGAAGAACGGAATTAGATAATCCGGAACTGGAATTTAGATTTTGTTCAAAATGCGAGGGCAATTTTGAATATTGTAGTGATCATTTGTTTACACATGAACATGTGAAACGCAAATAGATAATGACATTAAAAGTGTTCACTGGGAGTCGTTTTACATCAGAGTTTCGGGAGAACATGAAAACAAGAATGGAGGAAAAACATGGGTTTAGTAAACTTTTTTACTGTGTTGTATGTGGTAGCCGCAATGGCAGCCTACATTATATTTGTTCAACACAGTAGAATCAAAAATGCAAATGATACCAAACAAAAGATAAACTGGTTTTGTTTAGGTTCAATAACATTAGTGGGATTTCTTGTAAGATATATTCTTACAAAGATGGATTCAGGTTATGATGTTGATATGGGATGTTTTGGCGGGTGGTCAGATGCTGCCTATAACAATGGATTGTCAAATTTTTATAATACTGATATGTTTTCGGATTATCCACCTGGATATATTTATGTTTTGTGGGTGATTGGAGCATTAAGACATTCATCAGCCAGTCTTGCGGCATCATCTACTCTTGTTAAGATGCCTGCAATTATTGCAGATTTGATTGCAACAGGTTTTGTTTACAAGCTTGCACATAAAAAGTTCAATGAAACCGGAGCAGTAGTATTGGCTTTGCTTTATTCGCTTAATCCTGTTATATTGATTGATTCTGCTATGTGGGGGCAGGTTGATTCTGTATTTACATTATTTGCATTATGGACAATTTATCTTGTATCTGAAAAAAAATTGGTTCCTGCATATTTTGTTTTTGCAGTTGGTGTTTTGATTAAACCACAGACATTAATCTTAACACCTATATTAGGATTTGGTATTTTAGAACATGTGTTTTTCAAAGACTTTAGTTGGAAGAAGTTCTTGCTAAATTTAGGAAGTGGACTTGCTGCTATTTTCTCTATGTATTTAGTAATCTTACCGTTTCGATTTGACCAGTTCTGGCTCAAGTACGTAAATGAAACGGTTTCACAGGGAAAATCCACATTTTTACCTGTAGAAGGAAGTATTGCGGCGGCAGGAACTGGATTTTTTACGGAGGCTGTTCAGCAATTACTTGGTGTAATTGGTTTATATACAAGAACCATGTCATCCTATGAACAGGCAACGGTAAATGCGTACAATTTCTGGGGAATGTTTGGACTTAACTGGCACGGTCAGGAAGAAACTGCTTTTGGTTTGCAGTATGCAACATGGGGAACGTTTTTTATCATTCTTATTGTAGCATCTTCGTTAGTTATTTTCCTTTTGAATAAAAATAATAAAGATGTGACGAAGTATTTCTTCCTTGGGGCATTTATTGTAATCGGCTTCTTTACTTTGTCGGTTCGTATTCACGAAAGATATATGTTCCCGGCGTTTGTATTGTTATTGTGTGCATATTTGTATAAACCAAGAAAAGAGCTTATGTTTGCTTTCTGGGGATTTACATTAACACAGACCAATAATATCTGGCATGCATTTAAGTTTTATGATCCATCGAATTTTGATTGGGAAGCAACTTTCCCTAAAGTAAATGGATTTTTCCATATGGTATGTTTTGCATACATTATTTATATTGCAATCCGTATGTTTGTTGTGGAAAGAAATGTAGTAGAAGAAACAGTTGGTGAAACGGTATCGACATATAATATAAAAGTGGAACGCGACCATCTTGAAACTTTGAAGAAGTTTTTCCCGGCACGTTCAACAGAACAGCCTGAGAAATTTACAAAATTCGACTGGATTGCAATTGTGTTAATTACATGTTTATATGGTGCAGTTGCATTGTTTAACCTTGGTGATATGGATGCACCACAGACGTATCAGGAGATTAAGGATTATGGAGCAACCATCGACCTTGATTTCTCTAATGCACAGGTTTACCCATCAAAGATTGATTATTATGATGGAAGATGTGAGTGTCGTAATCTGGAAGTGATGGAAAGTACGGACAATGTAAACTGGAATTATGTTTCTGTTGACGGAAAAGATCTTAGTACCGGAGAAGATGCATCGAAGTTTGAAATGAACAGTGTATTCTGTTGGGGTTCAGCTTCTATCAATATTACGGCTCCTTATGTTCGTCTGGTCAATGTTTCAACATCCGGCGTGCATGATGCTACGGTAATCAATGAGCTTGTATTCAGTGATATGAATGGCAATGTTGTACGACCTGCCAATGCAGATGCATATCCTGAATTGTTTGACGAGACAGATAAATTGCCGGAAGTAAGTACATTCCGCGACAGTACATATTTTGATGAGATTTATCACGGTAGAACTGGTTACGAGATGACTAGAAACTTGTATAATTATGAGTGGACACATCCACCTTTGGGTAAATTCTTTATTTCCCTTGGTATTCGTATTTTTGGAATGTGTCCGTTTGGATGGCGTATTGCCGGTACTTTGTTTGGTATTGCCATGTTACCATTTTTCTATTTGTTCAGTAGAAGAATTTTTAGAAATACATGGATTGCTGCAATTACAACCACGTTGTTTGCATCAGACTTTATGCATTTTACCCAGACAAGAATTGCGACAATTGATGTGTATGTCACATTCTTTGTAATCTGCATGTATTACTTTATGTATAAGTACAGTCGTATGAATTTCTTTGACGAGAAGCTTACGAAGACATTTATTCCACTTTTATGTTCAGGTATTGCCATGGGATTTGGTTGTGCTTCAAAGTGGACAGGAGTGTATGCCGGTGCAGGTCTTGGCATAATCTTCTTTGGTATTATGCTTAAGAGATATTTTGAATATCGACAGGCATGGAATGATCCAAAGGGCAAGTCTGGAAATATTGAAAATTCCCAAATCGTTATGAATTTTAAACGTAATATTTTATTGACGATAGGATTTTGTGTAATTGCTTTTGTTATCATTCCTGGTACTATATTTACTTTGTCATATATTCCATTTGAAGATGGTGTCAAATATGGTTTGGTGGTCTATACTCCAGATGAAGTACAGACCACACAGGAAACCAGTTACACTGTTCCATTTGAAGATGGTACGACTGCAACAGTAACAAGTTCCACAGATGGTGTAATTATTAAGCATATTGAAGATGTAAATAGTAAATTAGGTAAAAAACAAATTAAAAAGAATA
This sequence comes from uncultured Lachnospiraceae bacterium, assembly GCA_902795895.1. Classification (GTDB taxonomy): domain Bacteria; phylum Bacillota; class Clostridia; order Lachnospirales; family Lachnospiraceae; genus CAG-411. The sequence continues at coordinate 4,415 of CADBNB010000211.1, forward strand.
CAGGTGCCTTGAATCATTTGGTTGGTCAGATGGTGAGAAACCAGTTTGCTATGTGGAATTATCATTCACAGCTGAATGATACTCATCCGTTCTCATCACACTGGTATGAATGGATTATTATGAAACGTCCAATCTGGTATTATAACACGACCATTTCAGGAACTGTACAGGGAAATATCAGTGCGTTTGGTAACCCACTTGTATGGTGGGCTGGCATACCGGCATTCTTCTATTTATTGTATCGTATCATGAGACGTGTAGATACAAAAGCATTGTTCCTTGTGGTTGCATATTTGGCACAGTTATTGCCATGGGTTCCTGTAACACGTTGTACATTTATTTATCACTACTTCCCAAGTGTTCCTTTCGTAACATTGATGGTGGGATATTCTATGTATTGCACGTATGAATTTGTCGGAGAACACAGTAGTAAAAAGCAAGGTAAGCTATCAGCACAAAACAAAGTATTAATAGCTTTTGGTATTTATACTTTGGTAGCCATAGCCATGTTTATTTGGTTCTATCCTGTATTATCAGGTTATCCGATGGAGACATCTTACGGAAAGGCATTGCGCTGGTTTAAAAGTTGGGTATTATATTC
>CADBNB010000212.1 GCA_902795895.1 uncultured Lachnospiraceae bacterium
GTTTTTGCTTCCGCTGGTAAAATGACAGCTTCCAACGTTCTAGACTCACCTGCTTCAAGACTGACAGTTGAACTAATTTGGATGGATGTAGCAGCCGGCAAAATAGTCAAATGAACCGTCGCACTGATTGACCTATCTTTCGCACTCGGATAAACCGAAATATCCACAGCCCCTGCTTTACCAAATTTCACCAAACATCCATCTTTTTCTACCATCAATTCCTGAATGATGGTACTATTATTTGCATACCAATACAGATTTGATAAATCTTTGAGATTAGGTGTAACCTTTGGTGTCAGTTTTATATATCCGTCTTTAACACTTACCGTCTGATAAACCTGATCAAAAGCAAGGTTTGTTATTTTTTCAATTACTGTGATTTTAGCAAAAGCCATAACCAGATTGCTGTCAACATTGATAATCAACAAAGTGGCAGTACCCGGCTTCACACTTGTTAACTGAACAGTTTTGTTATCTGGCATAACTTCCATAGTTACACATTCTTCTGTATCACAAATCAATTTCCACTGTATTTTACTTGCAGTATCATCTCCGCTAATAGTTGCGGTAACATATTCTTTATCACCAACACCTGACAATTCAATATCATCCGGAGTCAATCGTATCAACGAAACCGAAGGTTCTACATACACGTTACAATAAGCTGTTTTTGTAATTCCGTTATCATAACGCACCTTAACAGTAATCACTGCACATCTTCCAGCTAACGAAGTTGTCTCTGCCAATGCTTTAATATATCCATTATCATCAACAGATACAAATTTTTCATCTGAGGTTGACCATGTAATCTCTCCTTCAACATCTAAGCCATTAATGGTTGTTCCTGCAACATTGAGGATATCATATAGATCCATCTCAGCCCCAACAGCCAACTCAACATCGCTCACCTTCAATATCATGGTATCTGAAATCTGAACATATAATATTTTGGTTCCATTTATACCTGCTGGTGTAATCTGTACAATAATAACCTCATTTTCAACTGTCTTTTTCAAAGCCGATACTGTATACGCATTCGTTTTCTTCATATACTTCGTTGCTTTATTTTCATTATTTAAAGCAATAGCTTTGAAATCACTGCCTGTACCATAAAAAATTTTAACACTACTATCATCAAATAGGCTTTTTGGAAGTAAGAACATTTCTGACAAATCAATTTCATCCCCCACGCCCACACTAACAGACATTTCATCGTAAGATGTTGCAACTAATGTCAGCGACGAATAAATTTCAGTTGTACCATCCGAATACCCCTGCATTGTTTCTGGTTTAGTACAAGGATACATCTTCAAAATATAGTTTCCATGTTTTATTTTCTTTATTTTCAAGCAATCTCCATGCACACCATCACTTTTCTCAATTTCAATATTTTCACTTTGTTTCCCATTTTGATCAGCAACGACAGTATTATCGCTTGCATCCACCACTTCCCAAAAAATATTACTTTCCAAATGTCTATTTGATTCATCGAAGAAATAATTTGTTTTAATCCAAGATCCATTTGAAACTTCTTTTGAAACATTTGATCCTGTCGAAGAATCATAATCTGTCACTTCTTCGTTCAGATCTGCGTCTGCCTTCAAAGCTTTAAACTGTGGCATTACATACACATTGATGGTTTCAACCGGTTCACCACTTTCATCAGTAACTTTAATAGCTGAACATCCCGCACCTATTATTGTTACATTCGCTTCCACCTGTTTATCGCCATCGAGAATTCCTGCTACTGAGATAACGTTTGATGCTCCACCTACAACTTCCCAATAATACATTCCGTTCGTTACATTCATCTTCAACTTACAAGATGTATTCTTTTTTCCACTCATAACCAAAGAAGAAGTGCCTGTATCAACATCCGTTTTCAGTACCTGTTTCCACATTCCCTTTCCTTCCCCAACAGGTGCCGCATTTTTCATTACTGCTGGAGATATCTTGATACTAATTGATGCAGTTCCAATCGGATTTCCCGTTGCATCTTCTTTTGTTACCATAACAACAACCGGTTCAGAATATGCTTTTATTGCTTTTAAAGTTACCTTTGCTTGCCCCGAAGTTTGTATAAGTTCATCTCCAGTTACTCCATCAAATTGCAAATATTGCAAAGATTCCTGAGGAATTGACCATGTTACTTTTCCTGTAGTTGTACTTTCTATTACACCATTTTTAGCAAAGAATATCGTTTTCTCGGCTTCTTTCAGTTCATAACTATCTGTTGCTTTATCATCAACTAAAATACTATACTCATCTTGAGTTGCATCTTCCGCCGCCGAACGCATTCCCATCCTTGCAGCAAACAACGCCATAACAAACACAATGACAAATAGTGCCGGAAGGACCACCTTCCATAGATTAGCCTTTCTTAATCTGTTTTTCCCCATATGATTACCTCCTTAGTTTATAACCTCTATACTTTTACTTTCTCACCATCAGAGAAGTATCTATACATACTCTTTCATAATTGTATCGACATTTTTTAATATTTTTCTAATATAACAATACAAAAAAGGAATAGCCATTTATGCGCAAACATAAACAGCTACTCCATTTATTTCGTCTAAAGCATTTCTAAATAACACAAAATACTCAAACTCTTATTTTGTTTTCATTATTCTACCGCTTAGCCAAAGAAACAATCATTAGTCCTCATCTGGCATATCCCAATTGTGGTATACCTGCTGAACATCATCATCCTCATCTAACAAGTTAAGAGTCTTTTGAATGTTCTTTAAATCACCTTCATCAGATAATGTAACGTAAGTCTGTGGAATCATAGTAACTTCTGCCTGTACCATAGCGATACCTTCTTTTTCCAAAGCTTCACGTACTACAGAAAAATCATTTGGTGCTGTCAATACTTCAAAGCTGTCATCTTCTTCTACAAAATCCTCTGCTCCTGCATCCAAAGCGATCATCATCAAATCGTCTGCTGCCATATCGCACTCTTCTTTGTCGATGATAATCTGACCTTTTTCATCGAACATGTAAGATACACAACCCTGTGTTCCTACACTTCCGCTACCCTTTGTAAAGGCATTTCTAACATTAGAAGCAGTTCTGTTTTTATTGTCTGTAAGAGCTACTACGATAATAGCTGTTCCGTTTGGTCCATATCCTTCATAAGTTACTGTTTCGTAATTTACTGAGTTTGCATCTCCGGCAGCTTTTTTAATACCTCTGTCGATAGTATCGTTAGGCATGTTGTTAGCCTTTGCCTTTGCAATAACATCACGAAGTTTGCTGTTATTTGCTGGATCTGGTCCGCCTTCCTTTACTGCTACTGCAATTTCTCTACCGATAATAGTAAA
>CADBNB010000213.1 GCA_902795895.1 uncultured Lachnospiraceae bacterium
AAAAAAACAACAAAACTCTATAACTGACTTATCAAAATACGAAACAAATGACTTGATTGTTGTCTACAAAAATGACGCCAATGCAACAGCAAAAAAAACAATGAGCATCGCTTCACTTTCAGCCAATGACGAAGCTACTTCCTCAGCCGAGGTACTCACCGACAAAACGGTGATATTAAAATTAGATTCCAAGGAAGCATTAGAAGACGCCATTGATACATTTTCAAATGACAGCCGCGTCGCTTATATTCAACCAAATTATGTTTACCACAGTTTAGGAACCAACATAGAGACCATTATTTCTAACCTTAGTCAAAACACTTACTACTCAAAACAATGGGCCTATGCTAACGATGGTTCTCTTAATTACACAGAAGTTGATTATCGAACATCCACCACAAAAAAATGGCCAAATACGGGAAGTTCATCCACTTCTACCCTTAGTGTCCAGTCAGAAAACGATATTGACATAGATCTTCCTGAGGCCTGGGAGAGTCTTGAAAATAGCTCTAATGCTATAGGAAACCGCGAAACTATTGTTGCCATTGTTGATACAGGTATTATGTATGATCACACAGATCTTGTCGACAATATGTGGGTAAATACAGTCGAAGCAAATGGTGCAGCTGGCGTAGATGATGACGGAAACGGATATGTTGATGATTATTATGGTTGGAATTTTTACGGAAGCAGCAGTTTTATCTGGTCATCACGCTACAACCAAAACGGCAACAACACAGTTTACAATAAAAACAGTTCCACCGAAGACTCCCACGGCACCCACGGTGCCGGAACCATTGCCGCAACAAACAATTCCATCGGTGTTGCCGGCATAGCATCCAATAGCAATACAAAATTGATGTCAGTTAAAGCTCTGGGAGGAACCAATGGTGAAGGCTCCACAGAAAGTGTTGTCAAAGGTATTCAGTACGCAATCGACAATGGTGCATCCATTATCAATTTAAGCCTTGGTGGCGAGGAGGATGATTACTCATTGAGAAACATCATAAAAAATAATCCAGACGTTTTATTTACCATTGCTTCAGGTAATGGAGACGACAACTACAACGGAGTTGATAACGATCAGACAGCTATGTATCCTGCAAATTATTCCTTTGACAATGTAGTCTCTGTTGCCAATATAGAATGTGACGGACAATTACACTACTCATCAAATTATGGTGCAAAAACAGTGCACATTGCCGCTCCTGGTTCCTACATAATCAGCACTAGCACGACAGAAAGCGATTATTCTTATTCAAGAACCGCTAAATCCGAGTACGCTCTTATGACAGGAACTTCCATGGCTGCTCCTATGGTTGCAGGTGTAGCAGCAATGCTATACTCAAAATACTCTAATCTTACTATGAGCCAGATTTGTACTGCAATTCTTGAATCAGCCGTAAAATTAGATTCACTTTCCGGCAAAATAAAAACCGGTGGTATGTTAAACGCAAACGAGGCAGTAAAATATATTGAAAATACATATTGCAATGGAACATCAACCACAACCAAAGCACCTACTACAACTGCCACTCCAACTATAAAACCTACAGCAACACCGGTAGCTACTACTTCGAAAACTACTGAACCTATGATTACAAGTTCACCAACACCTACCATCGCTGTGACACCTACTGCTACTCCTAAATCAGACGTAAATCCAACTGTCACAACACCAGCAATTGTAACACCAATATCAGATTTAACAATCACAGATATTACATTTGGAAATAGCGTTCAACTTAATAAACCTACTACAATTACTGTTTCCACTATCGGTTCCTCTGGTACGGTAACCTATGATTTCTTTATTCCTGATGTAACAACAAATATCAGCAATACCACAGGTATCTGCTCTTGGACACCAAAATCAACCGGGCTTCTTACAATCATTGTCTACGCAAGAGATACATCCGGAGGTTTTGATATCAGCTACAAAAATATCACGGTACCAAAACCAAGTGTTACACTTTCCAAAAAAGGTTCAGTAAAAAAAGGTGGAACCATTTCCGTGACAGCTAAGACGAGCAATGGCACATCACCATATACGTATACTTTTAAAATTTATCGTGGAAGTAAATTAGTTAAAACAATCTCAACAAATAATAAAACTATAAAATACAAGTTTACAAAAACCGGAACCTATAAAATCAAAGTCATTGCAAAAGATGCCTATAATAATAAAGTCACGAAAACAATGACCATAAAAGTCAAAAAATAGCGAAGTCTGCGCATCCTCGCATCGCAATTTCCTATTACACAAAAAAGCCTAAAACTTGGCATAAACGCTAGTTTTAGGCTTTTTCTCTTATGTTCAATAATTATTCTTCATCATTATCTGGAAGCTGGATATTTTCAACTCCACCGTCTTTTGCATCTTTAATCAATGACTCTGCTACACCCTGTAAAGTCTGCTGATCTGTGTCTTTACATGTAAGTGAAAAGTTCATCTGACCGATTGTCCAAAATGCAATTAAAGTACCATCATCATATGTACTAAACTGTGTATCAACATCTTGAAGAGTAACAGTTGTAGTATTTTCATCCATAGCACTCTCAATACCTGCCATAGCATCTCCGATCAAATCTTTACATGCACGGTAATCATAAGTTACCCCATCTACAGTAAAAGTAGTTTCACCGATTGATTTTGAGATAATTGAATACTTTGGAGCCTCATCTTCCGCATTTAACTCTTTATCAACACTCATATCAATACCAATGGCATCTTTTATTTCATCTGGATTTTCCACTTCCTGAACTGCATTTACAATGTTAGGATCATTTGGGTCCGGAGTAACAACAGATCCTCCTTTTGAACCTCCACAAGCTGTAAGTGAAGCTGCTAACATCATTGCAATCGAAAGTGTAGTAATCTTCTTTTTCATCTAAATTCCTCCTAATTTTTTCGTTACTTCCGGCACGTAGTATACGCGCCCATTTCATACCACTATTCCTAATTAACGTCAGAAACTTGATTGTTATTAAACTCTTGTTCCTTTCGCTCTAAGAACAAAGAGTTTTGCTTGCAAAACTCTAGCGCGACCGCGGTATTGCGCAGCAATTAACTCCATCTCCGCGGTCTGCGCATCCT
>CADBNB010000214.1 GCA_902795895.1 uncultured Lachnospiraceae bacterium
AGATCCTGACGGTGAAGTCCGACGACATCACCGGCGGTGTAAAGACCTACGAGGCCATCATCAAGGGCGATAACATCCCGTCTCCGGGTATTCCGGAATCCTTCAAGGTGCTCCTTAAGGAGTTCCAGTCTCTGGCACTCGATGTGCGTGTGCTTCGCGATGATGCGACGGAGGTTGACCTCGGCGAGAGCGATGACACCATCAGCGAAGAGGCACGTCAGATCATGTCGGATTCCGACTCCCCGTACAGAGATGAAAATCTGGGTGAGCACGGCTACTCCGGTGTCGGTGAAGACGGCGAGCTCAACGAGGATCTCTTGGACGACGGATATACAGATGACGTCGATGATTTCGGCGATGATATGGATGAGTTTTAGAGGAGGGAGAAGAACAGATGTCAGCTATCACAAACGAAAATGAGAAAGAGCAGGCGATCAACTTCGATGCCATCAAGATCGGACTTGCTTCTCCCGAAAAGATTAGAGAGTGGTCCAAGGGTGAGGTTAAGAAGCCCGAGACCATCAACTACAGAACCTTAAAGCCCGAGCGCGACGGCTTATTCTGTGAGCGCATCTTCGGCCCCTCCAAGGACTGGGAGTGCCACTGCGGTAAGTACAAGAAGATCCGCTTCAAGGGTGTGGTCTGCGACCGATGCGGCGTTGAGGTGACAAAGGCCAGCGTGCGCCGTGAGCGCATGGGACACATCGAGCTTGCTGCTCCCGTGTCACACATTTGGTATTTCAAGGGAATTCCGAGCCGTATGGGACTCATCTTGGATGTGTCTCCCAGACTGCTTGAGAAGGTGCTTTATTTCGCATCCTACATTGTGCTGGATGCGGGCAATACAACGTTAGAGTACAAGCAGGTACTCTCCGAGGCAGAGTACAGCAAGGCTCTCGAGGATTTCGGCCCGGGCGCGTTCCGCGCAGGCATGGGTGCGGAGTCCGTAAAGGAGCTGCTCGCTGCCATCGACCTCGACAAGGATGCAGAGGAGCTTCGCTCGGAGCTTGAGGGCTCCACGGGCCAGAAGCGCGCAAAGATCATCAAGAGACTTGAGGTTGTGGAGGCATTCAGAAACTCCAACAACCGTCCGGAATGGATGATCCTCGACGTGATCCCGGTCATTCCGCCGGATATCCGCCCCATGGTACAGCTTGACGGCGGTCGTTTTGCAACCTCTGACTTGAATGATCTTTACAGAAGGATCATCAACCGTAACAACCGTTTGAACCGTCTGATCGAGCACGGCGCTCCGGAGATCATCGTGAGAAACGAGAAGCGTATGCTCCAGGAGGCAGTGGATGCTCTGATCGATAACGGACGACGCGGTCGTGCGGTGACGGGCCCGGGTAACCGTGCATTAAAGTCCCTTTCCGATATGTTAAAGGGTAAGCAGGGCCGTTTCCGTCAGAACCTCTTGGGTAAGCGTGTTGACTACTCCGGACGTTCCGTTATCGTGGTAGGACCGGAGCTTAAGATTTACCAGTGCGGTCTCCCGAAGGAGATGGCGATCGAGCTCTTCAAGCCCTTCGTTATGAAGGAGCTTTGCGCACAGGGTAAGGCAAATAATGTAAAAGCTGCTAAGAAGATGGTTGAGAGATTACAGCCGGAAGTTTGGGACATCCTTGAAGATGTCATTAAAGAGCATCCTGTTATGCTTAACCGTGCTCCTACACTTCACAGACTTGGTATCCAGGCATTTGAGCCAACATTGGTAGAAGGTAAAGCGATTAAGTTGCATCCATTGGTATGTACAGCGTTTAACGCCGACTTCGATGGAGACCAGATGGCTGTGCATTTGCCATTGTCAGTAGAGGCACAGGCTGAGTGTAGATTCTTATTGCTTTCACCAAACAACTTGTTGAAACCATCTGATGGTGGTCCTGTAGCCGTTCCTTCTCAGGATATGGTACTTGGTATCTACTACTTAACAATGGGTAAGATGGTAGATTACTCAAATGATGCAGAACTTGATGCAAGCATTGAAAAGATTTACGATACAAAAGAAGAAGTAATCGCTGATTTGGCTACTGTAAAAGGTGGCAAGGTCGTAGAAGGAAAGATTAGAACAGATTCTATGATTAAGTTCCGCGTAAGCGAGGACAGATACGTTATCTGTACACCTATGGATCTTTTAGGACATTATTTCTACGAGAAAAATGAAGCGTTACTTGCTTATGAAAATAAACAGATTACACTTCACCAGAAGATTCGTGTTCGTGTTACTGATGAAGCAACCGGTGAATACGAAATCATCGAAACAACAATGGGACGTTTGATTTTCAACGAGATCATTCCTCAGGATTTAGGATTTGTAGACCGTACAAAACCTGAAAACCGTTTCAAACTTGAGGTAGACTTCCATGTTGGTAAGAAGGGATTAAAGCAGATTCTTGAAAAATGTATCAATACACATGGTGCAACAAAGACTGCTGAAACATTAGATAATATCAAAGCATTAGGATATAAATATTCTACAAGAGCTGCCATGACAGTATCTATTTCAGATATGACAGTGCCAGCTTCAAAGAAAGACTTACTTGATGAGGCAGAAAAGACAGTAGAAAAGATTGCAAAAGACTTCCGTCGTGGTCTTACTACTGAAGAAGAGCGTTATAAGGCAGTTATCGAGACTTGGAAAGAAGCCGATGACAAGCTTACAAAAGCGCTTCTTGGTGGTTTGGATAAGTACAACAACATCTTCATGATGGCGGATTCCGGAGCCCGTGGTTCTGATAAACAGATCAAACAGCTTGCAGGTATGCGTGGTTTGATGGCTGATACATCAGGTAGAACTATCGAGTTGCCTATCAAGTCAAACTTCCGTGAAGGTCTTGACGTATTGGAGTACTTTATTTCAGCCCATGGAGCTCGTAAGGGACTTTCAGATACAGCCCTTCGTACAGCCGATTCAGGATACTTGACACGTCGTCTTGTTGACGTATCTCAGGATTTGATTATCAGAGAGACAGACTGTTGTGCAGGTAAAGAAGCTCCAGGAATGTGGATTAGCGCATTCATGGAAGGAAAAGAAGTTATCGAGTCATTGGAAGAACGTATTACAGGACGTTTCTCTTGTGAGACAATCTATGATGACAATGGAGAGATGATTGTTAAGAAGAATCATATGATCACACCTAAGAGAGCTGCTAAGATTATGGCTACAAAAGCTATTCAGGAAGCAGGAAATCAGGCTAAGGTTAAGATTCGTAACGTACTTACATGTCGTTCACATATTGGAGTTTGTGCTAGATGTTACGGTGCAAACATGGCTACCGGTCAGGCAGTACAGGTTGGTGAGGCAGTTGGTATCATCGCTGCTCAGTCAATCGGTGAACCAGGTACACAGCTTACCATGAGAACATTCCATACCGGTGGTGTAGCCGGAGACGATATCACACAGGGTCTTCCTCGTGTCGAAGAGTTGTTCGAGGCTAGAAAGCCTAAGGGATTGGCTATTATCTCAGAAATCGACGGTGTAGTAAGCATTAACGATACAAAGAAGAAACGTGAAGTAATTGTAACCAATACAGAGACAGGTGATGTTAAGACATACCTTATCCCTTACGGTTCTCGTGTAAAAGTATTTGACGGTGATGTATTACAGGCCGGAGATGAGCTTACAGAAGGTAGTGTAAATCCACACGATATCTTAAAGATTAAAGATGTTCGTGCGGTACAGGATTACATGCTTCGCGAAGTTCAGCGTGTATACCGCTTACAGGGTGTAGAAATCAACGATAAGCACGTTGAGGTTATCGTTCGTCAGATGCTTAAGAAGATTCGTATCGAAGAGAATGGAGATTCAGAATTCCTTCCAGGTACAATGGTAGATATTCTTGAATTTGATGATGAAGTAGAAAGATTAGAAGCAGAAGGAAAGAGAATTCCAACTGGTAAACGCGTGTTACTCGGAATTACAAAAGCTTCCTTAGCTACAAATTCCTTCTTATCAGCTGCATCATTCCAGGAAACTACTAAGGTTCTTACGGAAGCAGCTATCAAAGGAAAGATTGATCCATTGATTGGTATCAAAGAAAACGTACTTCTTGGTAAGTTAATTCCAGCAGGTACAGGTATGAAGCGTTATCGTTCTGTAAAACTTGATACAGATGAAGAAATTCGTTTGCAGAAAGAAGCAGAAATGAACGCACTTGCTCAGGAAGAGACAGAGCAGATTGTTGTAGCAGAAGATTACAGCGATATTGCATTTGTTTCTGACGAAGAAGATGAAATTGTTCTTCCAGAAGAGGATGAAATTGATTTTCCAGAGGAGGACTAATCGAATAAATAAAAGGCGTCGCCAGTATTCTGGCGGCGTCTTTGGTTTTATAGGAATGATCTCGTATGAGAAAAACGCTTCGAGAGCATGAAACTTCACTGTTTAATTGTGCATATTAAACGCAAGCCTTGTATTTTAGAGGGATTCAGCCTATAATAAAACATGAGTATAATCAAAATAAAGGAAAAGAAAATGAAAGCATTAGAATATAAATTATTTGGCGCAATTTTTCATTTATATCGATTATTTCCAGTGAATAAGAATAAGATTGTTTTATTTATGGGACATGATTGCAAATTTCAGGGGAATATCCGTTATGTGTATGAAGAAATGAAGCTAAGAAACGAGAAATTTCAATTTAAAATTTTTTCGAAAAAACAATTAAATCAAAGTAAGTTGGGTATGTTAAAGTTTTTCTTTCAAATGAACTTTCATATGGCAACTTCAAAATATGTATTTTTAAACGATAATTTTATGCCGTTGAAATATATGAACCCATCAAAACATACAAAATTTGTCCAATTGTGGCATGGAGTTGGAGCTTTTAAACGATTTGGACTTAGTACAGAGACGGATCCTTTGGTGAGAGCCTGTGTAAAAGATGGAAATAAGAAGATTTCAGTGCTTACGGTAAGTTCGCCACATGTGGTTCCTTTTTATGAGGAAGCATTAGCTATTGATGCAGAAAAAATATTGTCTACGGGTGTTCCTTTGACGGATTTTTATTTTAATGAATTGCAAAAGGAAAGTGCAAAAGAAAAAGTTTACGAACAATTCCCTGAGTGGAGAAGTAAAAAAGTGCTTCTTTATACGCCTACCTTTCGAAATACGAAGGAGCAAAATATCGACATCATGAAACATTTTGATATGAAAAAAGTTAGTGATGCGTTGGGAGAAGACTGGGTTGTGTTAATACGTTTACATCCTCAGGTGAAAGAGTGTATGCCGCCTCTTGAAAAGAATTGTTATGATGTAACAGAGTATCCGGATATCAAAGGGTTATTTATGGTTAGTGATGCATTGGTGGCTGACTATTCCTCTACGGTTGTAGAATATGCTTTGTTAGACAAGCCAATTTTGCTATACGATTATGATTTAGAAGAATATGACAGAGGATTTTATGAGTCCTATCGTGAGATTGCTCCGGGAGAATTATTGTGTGATGAAGAAGCATTTTTGGTGTATTTAAAAAATATGCCAAAACAGGTACATTATGATAAGTTTATTGACTTGGAATATGGAAATCAGGTGGATGGTCAGGCTACGAAGCGCTTGGTAGATTATCTGTTATCCTGCGAAGAATAAGGTTTAAAATGACTAGATTTTTCGGGATGAGTGATATCAAAAATCATCTAAAAACAATGAAAGAAAGAATGGTATGTTAATGAACAAAGACGTATGCCAAATAAAAGTGGTACAAATAACATGGGAGCGGGTATTGCTTCATATTGATGTAAGGGTTGAAAAAGGAGATATTAAAGCCTCTCAAATGGAGTTCTACGCAGTAAACGAGAAGAATGAGCCCCAAGCTGTTTTTGACAAAGAAATATTGGATGATACGACCTATCGCCTTACCATCAACATAACAAATGATGGTTTTTGCAAATGTTTAGAGGAAGGAAAATATACCATTGTTATGTGCAAAAATGGAAAAGGCATTTGCAAAGTAGGAGTTTCGGATGATTTTGTGCCAAAGATGGCAGACTGCACAAGGCAATTTATGCACCATCAAAATCAAGGGTATCTTGTGAATTTTTATGTTGTGGAAGAAACGGAAAATCTCCTGTTTTTCATGGAGATTATGCAGGTAGTAAAAGACCAGATTGACTTATTAAACAACAAAAAACTAATCAAAGGTGCCTGGAAACAGTTTAAGAATACAGTCCGTGGAAATATGGGACGTATGGTTTGGCGGACGTATTATATGCATTATGCAAAAAAATATGCCAAAAGAAAAAAGGTTGTGTTATTTTTAAGCGAGCAGGGAGATAACTTGCGAAAAAATCTGACTTCGGTGATGGAGTGTATGAAAAATCGCGGTCTGGACAAGGAGTTTACGATACGTACTTCGGCGCGACCTGCCTCTTATCGGAAGCTTCCAAGAAAGAGCATGGCGAAATTTTTACGACAGGTTGCGGAAGCAGAATATATTTTCCTAGATGACCATGTTCCTACCTTTGACTGGATGATGCTTCATAAAAAGACAAAAGTGATACAGCTTTGGCATGCAGGAGCAGGATTTAAGTCGGCGGGATATAGCAGATGGGGGCATCAGGGATGTCCGGCGCCTATTGGATGTCACAGACAATATCAATACGGAATTGCCGGTTCACAGAAAATCGCCCATTTCTTTTCTGAGGTGTTTGGAATCAATGAAGAGCAGATCCTTCCGACGGGAATGCCTCGAATGGACGAATATTTAAATCCTGAATTTCAAGAAGCAAAAAAGAAGGAATTGTACGAAACATATCCAATCTGTAAGAGCAAAAAAGTGATATTATTTGCTCCGACATATCGCGGAGTTAAGAGGGCAGATGCTTATTATCCGTACGATATCATTGACTTTGACCGATTATATGATTTTTGCGAGAGAGAAAATTATGCGGTAATCTTTAAAATGCATCCTTGGGTGTCACAGCCGGTTCCGATTAAGGAGGAACAGAAAGACCGTTTTGTGGATGCCAATGCATATGGAAATATCAATGACTTGTTTTATGTGACAGACCTTTTGATTTCTGATTATTCTTCAAATATTTATGAATACAGTCTGATGCGAAAACCTATGCTGTTTTTCGCTTTTGACAAAGTACATTACTCTGTGGCTAGGGGGTTTCATAGGGATTATGATGAAACGGCGCCGGGAAAAGTGTGTGAGACATTTGATGAAGTGATGGAAGCTCTAAACAATGAAGATTTTGAATTTGAAAAAGTGGAGCGATACATTGAAGAACAGTTTGATTATATAGACAGTGAGGCTTCAAATCGGGTGATTGATTGGATACTTTTAGGGAACATGCCGAAAGAACTTGTAGAAAAGCAAGAAAAGCTACAACAAAGATTAGACAAGATGAGACAGATAGATTTATCTCAGTGGGGATTATAATCTCCGACTGAGATAAACGCTCCGCGTCAAGTCTCGTAGGGCGAGATTTGAACACGAATAAGAAAGGAATTTGTTCATGAAGAACATAAAAACAAGAATTACAAAAATCATACGTTGGATGATGCTAAAAATCATCTTGCCTGTGTGGTACAAGCTATGTTGTATTTGTCCGGTCAATGAAAAAAGCGTTGTTTTTATTGAAGTGAAATTGCCGGAAATATCGGACAATTTCTTAGTGTTACAAGACCGTTTGAAAGATGATTATCAGATTACAAATTATTTTTTGCGAAACTCTTTTGTGGGTAAATTAGAATATTTCAAAAGATGTTTTCAAATGTTGAAAGGACTTGCAAGAGCAAAGTATGCATTTGTCAGTGAGGCAACTTACGTGTTAGGCACGATACGTTTAAGAAAAGGAACGAAACTTGTTCAGACCTGGCATGCCTGCGGCGCATTTAAAAAGTTTGGTTATAGTACTATGGATGCAGAATTTGGAGCAACAAAAAAAGAAATGCTTCGCTATCCGACACACAGAAATTATACGTTGGTTTCCGTTAGCAGCCCGTCTATTGTCTGGGCGTACAAGGAAGCTATGGGTATAGACGATGACAATATTGTGAAGCCTTTGGGGGTTAGTCGGACAGATTTGTTCTTCCAGGAAAATTATATTGAGAAGGCAAGAAAAAAATTGGAAGAAAAAGTTCCGGCAACCAAGGGGAAGAAATGTTTATTATATGCCCCTACTTTTCGGGGAAACGTAGAAAATGCAGAGAGCCCTGCAGAAATTGATTTGTCTTTATTTCGTGAGAACTTTGAGGATGAGTATATCTTGTTACTTAAGTTTCATCCTTTGGCAAGTGACAGTATAAAAATTAAGGAAGAAGATGCAGGATTTGTTTACGATTTGTCGAAAGACTTTTCTGTAAATGAGTTATTATGTACCTGTGACATCTGTATATCGGATTATTCTTCTTTAATCTTTGAATATGCAATCTTTAAAAAGCCGATTTTCCTATTCACATATGATTTGGATGCGTATTATAATAACAGAGGATTTTATTATGACATTAAATCTATGTTGCCGGGAAGTTTGTGTATGACAAATGAAGAATTGATTGCAAAAATTAAACAGATTGATGCCTATGATATGGATTGTTTAGAAGAGTTTCGGGAAAAATATATGGCATCCTGTGATGGAAAAGCAACAGAACGAATTTTAAAATATATTGGTATAGAATAAAAGGAGGTTATTATTTTGGTTTTTGGAGTAATATTAGCTGGTGGAATTGGTTCCCGCATGGGAAATGCAGAAAAACCAAAGCAGTTTTTAAATATTGGAGGCAGACCGATTTTAATACATACATTGGAAAAATTTTATGTATGTCCTAAGTTTGAGAAAGTCTTGGTTTTATGTCCAAACCGTTGGATGGAACATACGAAAAACCTTGTGAAAAAATACATTGCTGACAGTTCGAAAATAGAAGTGTTAGAAGGTGGAGCTACAAGAAATGATACAATTATGAATTCCATTGCCTATATTGAGAAAAATTATGGTTTAGATGATGAGACGGTTATTGTGACGCATGACTCAGTTCGTCCATTTGTGACTCACCGTATCATTGAGGAAAATATAGAAAAAGCAACAGAGTTTGATGCATGTGATACAGTAATACCTGCTACGGATACTATTGTTCGAAGCGATGATAATGCTATTATTTCGGAGATTCCAGAACGTTCGAAAATGTATCAGGGACAGACGCCACAGTCCTTTAAAGCAAAGAAATTAAAAGAATTATTTGAGGCATTGTCCGATGAAGAAAAAGAGATATTGACGGATGCAGCGAAGATTTTTGTGTTAAAAGGACAAAAGGTTCATTTGGTAGAGGGAGAAGTGTCGAACATAAAAATTACCTATCCATATGATTTGCGTGTAGCAGAGGCTTTGATAAAGGAGAACTGATCATGTTAAATGCGGTATATCAATTAGTGGAACCGAGACGTTTTGAAACGGTTTTTCAGGAAATCAATGTGACATCGGATAAGATACTGGTGCGACCAACCTATCTGTCTATTTGTCATGCGGATCAAAGATATTATCAGGGATCTCGGCCAGCTGAGATTCTTGCAAAGAAGCTTCCGATGGCATTGCTTCATGAGTGCATTGGAGAAATCGTGTATGATCCAAAGGGAGAATTGAAGCCGGGACAAAGAGTTGTTTTGATTCCAAATACACCAACACAACAGGATGAAGTTATTGCAGAAAATTATCTCCGTAGCAGCAAATTTCGTTCCAGCTCCATGGATGGATTTATGCAGGATTATGTGCCAATGGAACGGGACCGTCTTGTAAAATTACCTGATAATATCAACAATGAAGTGGCTGCATTTACGGAGCTGCAATCAGTAAGCGTGCATGCACTTAGCCGTTTTGCGGTAACTGCGAATAATAATCGTAACATTATGGGAATTTGGGGCGATGGAAACCTTGGTTATATTACAGCTGTATTTTGTAAAGCAATGTTTCCGCAGATGAAGTTGTACATTTTTGGTGTACATGGTGAAAAACTTGCAGATTTTACATTTGCAGATGAAGTATATCATATCAACCAAATCCCGGAAGATTTGCTGGTTGACCATGCCTTTGAGTGCGTGGGCGGACCGGGGAGTCAGCAGGCGGTGGAGCAAATCATAGACCACATCCAGCCGGAAGGAACGATTTCCATGATGGGAGTTTCGGAGTATCCGATTCCAATCAATACAAGAATGGTGCTTGAAAAGGGATTGAAGCTTGTTGGAAGTAGCAGAAGCGGACGGGAAGATTTTGTGAAAACCATAGAAATCTGCAGTTCTCATCCTGATATTATCAACTATTTAAGTAATATTGTGGGGGCAGTTGTTCCGGTTCGGTCCTTAAGTGATGTACGAAAAGCGTTTGAAATGGATTTGCAAAAATCCGGTGGAAAGACAATTTTAGAATGGAATAAATAATACGAAAAAATGATTGACAACAACATGAAAAAGCAATATAATCTAATAGCGTGCATTTTAGCATGTAGTTTTTCGGTACAACCTTACCGAAGACAAGTAACATTTGACAATTACCACAGGAGGTGAAAATTAATGCCAACTTTTAACCAATTAGTAAGAAAAGGAAGAAAGACATTAGAGAAGAAATCTAACTCTCCAGCTTTACAGAGAGGATACAACTCTTTGAACAAGAAGGTGACAAACACTTCTTCACCACAGAAGAGAGGTGTGTGTACAGCAGTTAGAACAGCTACACCTAAGAAGCCTAACTCAGCTCTTAGAAAGATCGCCAGAGTACGTCTTTCTAACGGTATCGAAGTAACTAGCTACATCCCAGGAGAAGGACACAACTTGCAGGAGCATAGCGTTGTACTTATCCGTGGAGGAAGAGTAAAGGACTTACCA
>CADBNB010000215.1 GCA_902795895.1 uncultured Lachnospiraceae bacterium
TGTTGATATGGTGTGTTTTGGCATTGCCATCAAATATTTACGTGTTTCGAAAAACAATGAAAAAAGGAAAGGTATATCTACTTGTTCCTGTCATATTGTATATAGTACTTGCTGCAAGTTGCTCAATGCTTACATATGGTGGGTGGGCAGCGTATGCAAAAGATGTATTTAACATATAAATTGAGTTTTGCTAAAGTAAACCCACATATCAATCTTCTGACATCACCATGAATAAAAGTGGATTTATTTTTTAGCCATTATGTATATCCGGCATTTTACGAATTGCACCCTCTGAATAGTTACATTTTTTAAATTATGGAGATAAAAATTGTGGAATTAATAGATATTGTGGATGAAGTTGGAAATCCTACCGGTGAAACGGTAGAGAGAAATATTGCCCATACGAATGGCATAAGACACAGAACAGCACATGTTTGGATTATGAGAAAAATCTCAGAAAAGTGGCAGGTCCTTCTACAAAAACGTGCTATGACAAAGGATTCCTTTCCAGGAAGATACGACACATCATCAGCCGGGCATATAAAGGCTGGAAGTGAGCCGTTAGAATCTGCAATTCGCGAGCTTGGTGAGGAACTTGGTATTGTAGCAGTGCCGGAACAACTTAAATTTGCGGGAACATTTCGAATACAGTATGAGAAAGAATTTCATAATAAAATGTTTAAGGATACCGAGATTGCCTTTGTATACGTGTATTTAGAAAATGTAGATATTAATAAGGTGATTGTGCAAAGGGAAGAATTGGAATGTGTTCAGTGGTTTGATTTAGAAGAAACATACAAGGAATGTCTGGCGCATAATCAGAAGTTTTGCGTTCCTGTGAAGGGACTCGAAACTGCAATGGAGTATTTGGGAATAAGGTTGAATGTGTAGGATTATGGATATAAGGATGGAGTAAAAATATCTTATTGAAAATATACGACCGTCTGGGTATCGAAGACAGGATTGGATGACAAATGTTTCTTTGAAATTTGCCGGGGCCAGACAAGGTAAAATACCTTAAAAACAGTGGTGCAGAAGTGATTTCCCTGACTGTTGGAACGATGCATATTGTGTTTGATGAGATTGTTTGTAAAAGTGGAGTGGAAAATGAAACGTTGTATTGTAATAGGATGCCCGGGAAGTGGTAAGAGTACTTTTTCGAAAATGTTACATAGAGCTACAGGGCTTCCTTTATATCATTTGGATATGATGTATTGGAAGGAAGATAGGACCAGTGTTTCTAGGGAGATTTTTTTGAACATATTAAAAGAAGTTTTGAATAAGGATTGCTGGATTATCGATGGAAACTATGAATCTACGATGGAAATGCGTATGGAAAAGTGCGATACCGTTTTCTTTTTGGATTATCCTGTGGAAGTTTGTATGGAAGGAATTATGAGTAGACGAGGCAAAGAAAGAAGTGATATGCCTTGGACGGAAAAATCCCATGAGTTTGATGAAGAATTTTTGGAATGGGTGAAAAAATTCGATATTGAAAGCAGACCAAAGGTTCTGGAACTACTCGCAAGGTATGATGATAAAGAGATTGTTATTTTCAAATCGAGAACAGAAGCAAGGGAATACTTATTTCGTTTTGGGGATGAATTAATTAAGCCTACTAGAAGGAGAGATCTATTATGATGATTAGTCCACAATCATATGTTAAGGAACACGAAAATGATACTTTTGAAGAGCTTATTAAAGAGAGAAATGAGCTTGTTAAATCAATAAAGCGTCTGGAGAAGAAATTATTTTCAGAAGAAAAAATGAATGAGGAAGTGATGGTTTGTCCGGGGACGGATGTTGAATATCAGGTAGAACTTATGTATCTTGCAGAGCTTTGTAATTTCATGAGTGAAAAGTTTAATAAAGAAATTGTCTGGGGCGAAGAGGAAGATTTTGAGGAATGATAAATATTACAGATTTGGATTGTCAACACTTTTTTAGACAACTTTTTTAAGGTTATTTTTCCGATATTGTACTGGTGTTTGATAACCAAGTGAAGAA
>CADBNB010000216.1 GCA_902795895.1 uncultured Lachnospiraceae bacterium
CAGAACAAAGAGTTTTGCTTGCAAAACTCTAGCGCGACCGCGGTATTGCGCAGCAATTAACTCCATCTCCGCGGTCTACACAAAAAGGAGTTGCAATGCAACTCCTTTTTTAATCAATAGAAACTTTCTTTCAATAAAGCAAATCTTCTTGCTATTCTTCCCTTTCCAACAATTCTGCCAAAAATCTGGACATATCCAATGTTTTATTAAATCTATTCTTGGTAAAAAACAAATACAATTCTTTTTTTGCCCTTGTCATTGCCACATAAAACATGCGACGTTCTTCCTCAATATCATCTTCCAATACCGCTTTTTTATGTGGAATAATTCCTTCATTTACATCCACAATAATCACTATCTCATATTCCAAGCCTTTCGAACCATGCATAGTAATAAAGGTTACCGCATCCTCCTGTGACTCATTATTTTGTTTCACTTGATTTTCCAATTCTTCCGTATACTGTTTTACATGAGCAAACCATTCCTCATAAGTTTTAAATGGTTTTGCAAGATCCAATAGCTCATCTAAAACCTCATATAACTCTTCCACTTTCATATGACGATACTCTGCATATTCCACCAAATACTGATCGTATTCAATTCCATTTCTAATATAATTGATTGCAGCGTAAGGCGTCATTCGTCCCAATACTTTAATGTCATATGCAAGTTTGTCTAAGCGCTCTATCATCCAATTCTTATCTTCAAAAAATGTATACAGACGATCAAAATCAACGATAGGTGTATCAAAAATCTGTCGGCTTAAATATCGTTTCGGTCTGTTTGCAATTTGTAAAAACAAACCTCTTTCCTTGCTTCCCATGGCAATCTTAAAATACGCCATAATATTTTTTGCAATCCAATGCTCATAAATATTAGGAATTTTCTCCTTCACCCGAAAAGGAATATTAAACTCCATAAACTTACTGATCAGAGTTCTTGGCTGGGTATTTGTCCGGAACAATACAGCAATTTCCGATAAAGGCACCCCATCTTCACGGTATTTTTGCACAATTTCAAGCACTCTTTCATTTTGCTGTTTTAAGTTTTCAAATTCCCGTATCATAACTTCCTCGCCGTGAGAATTATTTGTCCGGATATTTTTTGGAAAACGCTTCTTATTTTTTTCAATCAACATTGCCGCTGTTCTTACAATACACTCTGTAGACCTGTAATTTACGTCTAGAAGAACTTTTTTAGCGTTAGGGTATACTTTTTCAAACTGAAGCATTATTTCCGGTTTTGCCCCACGGAAACGATAAATAGACTGGTCATCATCCCCTACTATAAATAAATTGTCCTCCGGTTTGGCTAACATTCGGATAATGTCATATTGCACCCGGTTGATATCCTGAAACTCATCAATTAGAATATACTGAAACTGTTGCTGCCACAGTTTCAAAATATCCGGTCGTTTTGTAAACAGCTCATAACAATACACAAGCATATCATCAAAATCTATTTTTCTGTGACGCAACAATTGTTGATTATACCCGTTATAAATTTTCGTAAACACATCTTTTGCGCAATTGGCAGGATAATAATGCTCTAGTGATATCATTTCACCTTTTACCAGACTGATTTCACTTTCCATATCCGCAACAAATTCATTCACGTCCTCTATCTCTAAATCCAACTGATGAATAAGCTCAGATAATATTTTCTTTTTTTCACTCTCACGGATTATATTGGAAGCATCATAATGATACGCATGCTTTAAGATAGAAAAGAATATGGCATGAAATGTTCCGAAACGAACAGGAGTATATTTGCCATCCATCAATTTTTGAAATCTAGATTTCATCTCATTTGCCGCCGCTTTTGTAAATGTAATCACAAGAATTTTGTGCGGCTCTACCTGATGGTGTTCAATCAGATATTTTGTTCTGTGAGTGATTACCAAAGTTTTTCCTGAACCTGGTCCCGCAAGTACCATCATAGGACCATCTTTATGCTTCACAGCCTCTAACTGCGCCTCATTAAACTGTGGTTCTTTATTCTTGTTTTTCATATTTTTTAATCCTTGAACCTATACATTTTATTTCTATGTATGTCCTAGGGAATCTTTTTCCCTAGGACATACTATTCTCTCAGAGTCTTTTTATAACCAATTTTACAGTATATAAAATCTTCCAAAAGCATAACATTCATAGAAAAAGAATAATAACTATTCATTGCCTGAACAGTAACTCTTAACTTAATTTCTCAATTGCAGCCTTAATTCGAACAATAGTTTCTTCCTTACCGAGAAGCTCCATCAACTCTGTCGCTCCTCCAGGAGTCATCTGCTTTCCAGATACAGCAGTACGAATTGGCCACATAACAAAACCAGTCTTATACTCATGCTCTTTTCCAAAAGCAGTAAGTCTTTCAAACAATGCATCGTTAGAATAATCTTCCTGTGCTTCTAACACTGGCAACACTTCTTTTAACAACTGCAAAGAATTTTCCGGATTTGTCTTCATCTTCTTGTGAGTGTACATATCGATACTGTACTCTGGCATCTCCTGCAAGAAATCAATATGTCCTGCAATATCAGGGAAGATTTCAATACGAGTCTTAACCATCTCAGCGATACGGCGTGTGTCCATATCCTTTTTAATGACTTCTTTGATGTATGGAAGAGCCATCTCATAGAACTTATCAAAATCCATAGCCTTCATGTACTCGCCATTCATCCATTTTAATTTAACCATATCAAACACAGCTGGTGCCTTGTTAATACGCTTGTAATCAAAAACTTTCACTAATTCATCCAAGCTGAAAATTTCTCTGTCATCTTCCGGACTCCATCCAAGTAAAGCAACAAAGTTTACAATAGCTTCACGAAGGAATCCCTGCTCCAACAAATCTTCAAAAGAAGAATGTCCGGAACGTTTACTAAGCTTTTTGTGTGTCTCATCTGTAATCAATGGACAGTGGATATATTCAGGAACCTGCCATCCAAAAGCTTCATACAAACGGTTATATTTAGGCGATGACGACAAATATTCATTTCCACGAACAACATGGGTAATTCCCATCAAATGGTCATCTACAACATTTGCAAAATTGTAAGTAGGATATCCGTCTGATTTAATTAGAATCATATCATCAAGTTCTGAGTTATCCACAGTAATATCACCGTAAATAATATCACTAAATGTGGTAGTTCCTTCTGTTGGATTGTTCTGACGAATAACATAAGGAATACCTGCTGCTAAATTTGCCTCAATCTCTTCCTTTGATAAACTTAAACAATGCTTATCATACTGAACGATTTCCTTATCGGAACCATCCCCAACTTTGCTTGACAAAGATGCTAAACGTTCTTTTGTACAAAAACAGTAATACGCTTCACCTTTCTCAATCAGTTTCTTTGCGTATTCAAGGTAAATCCCCTTTTCCTGTCTCTCACTCTGGACATATGGTCCACATCCGCCGTCCTTATCAGGACCTTCGTCATGAATCAACCCGGTTTCCTGCATTGTACGATAAATAATCTCAACAGCGCCTTCCACGTAACGCTCCTGATCTGTATCTTCTATTCTTAATAAGAAATCTCCATTCTCGTGTTTTGCTACTAAGTATGCATAAAGTGCAGTACGTAAATTACCAACATGCATTCTACCTGTTGGACTTGGTGCAAATCTGGTTCTAACTTTTCCCATGAAAATCCTCCGTTCGTAATAAAGTTCTCTCGAAAAATTACGAAAGAACATAAATTTCAACTAAATAGATGGTGCACGAAAGTACACCATCTACTAATATATACTAATTATTCTTTTTTTTCAACCAATTTCCTATAGTCCAAGGTAAGAAATCAATGTTTGCACGGTATGATCAACCCCGAGAAAATCACTGCGTATGGCAATATGATAATTATTTACATCTCCCCACTTTTTACCCGTGTGATAATTATAGTAGTTAGAGCGTCTCTTATCAAATTTAATAATACTTGTTTCCGCTTTTTCTCTTGGCAGCTCATAGTTTTCTATAGCTCTTTTTATTCTTGCAGGCAAATCCGCCATCACAAAAATATTCACAATGTTTGGTAAGTCTTTTAACACATAATCCGCACATCTTCCAACAATCACACATGGACCTTCCTGCGCAAATCTTCTTGTGACCTTTGTTTCTGCCAAAAACAAACGGTCATCCACTGACATGGTGCTAAATCCCATATCCATATTTCCGTATGCACTCATACCCATAGCAAGGGAATATAAAAAGCTGTTGGTAGCTTTCTCTTCTGCCCTCTCAAAGGCAACTTCAGCAAATCCACTTTCTTTTGCTGCATTGGCAATAATTTCATTGTCATAGAATGGAATTCCATAATGTTTTGCCAACTTCTGCCCAACTTCACGTCCACCGCTTCCATACTGTCTGCTAATTGTTATTACTTTATTCATAACATTCCCTCCTTGCCCGACAATTATCAAAACTATAAAACTCCTATTTTTAATATTATACCATGAAAACACATATCAAGTAAACATTGACGAAGAGTTTTGATAGCACAAAAGCGAGAATGCCAAATTGACACTCTCGCTTTTAAATTCATGAAAGCATTATTATTTTACTTTAACCTTCTTTGTCTTCTTAACAACATTTCCAGAACTATCCTTTATATACATAATAAATGTATATGTTCCAGCTTTCTTAAACTTAACAGTTTTTGTCTTTGTTGATGAATATTTTTTCTGTACCGTTGTTTTTCCGTTGAACTGAGTTACAAATTTATACTGATAACTACGCTTTGTACCGGCTTTTGCTGCACCTGTTATTTTGTATGTCAATTTCTTTGTTCTCTTAACACTAAATGATTTTACTTTAAGTTTTGGTGCTTTTACAACCACAAATTCCTCTTCGATACTGTCTACATCAAGAGTCTCTGTGTCTTTTGCAAAAATTGAAACTTTGTAAACGCCTGGAGAATTTGGTGTAAATGAATGTGTATTTTTCACACTATATTTTCTAGAACCTGCATCAACTTCATTCTCATCTTCAATAACAAACTGATATTTACATTTTCCAGACGTACATGTTGCAGATGCTGTAAGTGTAATCTTCTCACCTGCATAATGTGTTCCTTTTGGACTAGTCTTTGTCAACTCAACAGAAATTGGTTTTGGTGTTGCTGTTGGTTCTGCTGTCGGTTTTTCTGTTGGAGTAGCGGTTGGCTTTGCTGTTGGTGTTGCTGTTGGTGTTGCTGTTGCTGCTGGTGTTGCTGTAGCCTCTGCTTCCGTACTCTTATGATATTTAATAGTAACTGTAGTTTCTTTTGCATCAAATGTTCCCTTTACAACTGTATCCTGACCTGAATTTACATCATAACCGGTAGGTTTTGTCAAAGATGTTGGAACTTTGAATGAATAAGAATCTCCAACTTTTCCTGAACGATAAATAGTCTTAAGTTCTTTATCGCTTTCATCTACAAACTTCAATGTTACTTTTCCTGTTTCGTCAGTTTCAGAAGCAATTTGAATCTTTTTAAAAGTTGAAGTACTCTTATCTAACTCAACTGCACCTTCTACTGGATCTGGGTCTTGCATATCCGGTACACTTCTCCATGCTGGGGACTCAGTCTTGCTTGCAATGTATGAGTGAATGATAGCTCTTACCTGAGATGTAATCTTATCATTGCTATATACATAATAATCACCGTCAAGTTTCATTTCATCTCCCGGCCATGCAGCAGAAATTTCTGTCTTAGCAGCATCTGCAGAATAAACATAAATCTGTGGTGCTTTATCAAAGTCAGCTTTATTTACTCTGACATACAATCCGGTAGCACTTACACCAATAGTTGGCTCTGAACTTCTCTTATACGTAAATGTTTTTGATACTTCTGATTTATCCAATGTAGATGTACCTGTTACTTTGATAGTTGTTTCTTCATCATATGCAGTATCTGCACCAAAAGTAACAGTTGCTGTTCCATCAAATTTTACTTTTTCGCCATCATTGATTGCATAAGCAGCATCACTTACACTGTCAGTCTTTAATGTGACTGTAATTTCATCAGAAGTATATACTCCATCTTCCATAGTTCCATCAGTTACTGTTGCTGAAACTTTTGCCTTTGGTGTTGTCTCAGCAGGAATTCCAAGAAGGATAACTCCGTTTGAATCACACTTAACACCAGATACTTTTCCACCAGATACTGTATATGTTTCACCTGAATACTCGTCTGTTACTTCTGTACCATCCGTAAACGCGCTACCTACTGTGATGTCGTATGTTCCTGCCTTTCCTGGAAGTGAAACAACTACTGAATCTTCGTAAGCAGTTTCTTTTGTTGCTCCGATTGTTGCTTTTCCTTTGTATGTTCTGCTAAATGTGTATGGTGAATCAGCCAATTTCTTATGAGTACCTGCTCCTACAGAAATATGACCTCTTCTAAATCTACCAATCTTCTGCCAGTTAGAAAGAATTTCCTTGTTCATGCTTGACCAGTTCATATTTGAACGCCATTCCTGCTCACTTGAACCACCTTGTCTTCCTGACTCATCACCGTAGTAAGTCTGCACACCACCTGGCAAAAGAAGTAATGCAGTTCCTGCATTTGCACTTCTATCTCCAATTCCCTTATCATGAGATGAAATGTAAGACAATGGATCACCCTTTTCACTAGAACGGGCATAATTTGCATATTCACTAAATATAGCTTCTAAGTTAGAACCGGAAGTTCCTTCTTTTCCTTTGAACGCAAAGTTAATCAATGAATCAAATCCCTGTGTATAATCAGTACCGCCATAATTCATGCTAAGTCCCTGATCATAAACCTCTCCAGTCATCCAGAAATCATCCGTCCATTTTGAACATTCTTTGTCACTGTTGTTCTTTCTCCACTCATTTAATGCCTTAACACACTGAGATTTAAGATCTGCCCAACAGTCAATTCCAACGTGTTTTGCAGTATCACAACGATAACCGTCTACTCCATACTCACGCACCCAGTTTGCTAACCATGCAACTAAGTACTGTTTTACAGTAGCTGTCGATCCATATCCGCATGCTGAAAGCATCGCCTGTGTTTCTTTTGTTTTTTCTGACAGGCGACCTTCTTTTGACCATTTTTTAGACAAAATATCAGGAATACCTAACTGAGAACCACTCTCTGTTTTAAAATCAGGTAATCCACCACTACATGCAGTCAAGCTTGCACCCTCTTGTTCGGTATAACCAGAGCCATAA
>CADBNB010000217.1 GCA_902795895.1 uncultured Lachnospiraceae bacterium
GTAGCGGAAGATCAGGCCGCTATTAACGATGCTATCAAACTGGCAGGGGATGTGGCAAATGGCAGCGAATCCTATGACCGTGGCCTTGCATATATTCCGGCAGGACAGTATAAGTGTGGTGATGCCATTAGCATTGGAGCAAGAAGCACGAACGTTGTGGGTGATGGTGATAATAGTATTCTTTTTACCGACAATGATTACAGGGATGAAGAAGGTTATTCGGAATTTTTCTGTACGGTGTGGGGCGCCATTGATACATATATTGGTGATTTTCGTATTGAAGCAAGAGAAGTGGATCTGCACAAATATATGAGACAGCTTGTGTATGTGTACAGTCAGGATGTGTATACCTATAATGTGGACACCATCGTGCCACAGGGAGCGTATAGTTCTTATTATTTTGAGGACAAGCAGTATTCAAATTATTGCGTGTATTGCGGTAATAGAAATATCACCATTGACGGATCGAAGATGGTGCAGCTTTCCGGAACTTATCGTGGAGCTAACTTAGGTATTATGGATATCTGGGCTGCGGGAGAGCAGAATATTACCATTATGAACTGTGATATGTATGGAAATGCCAGAGATGAGCAGGTAGGTTTTTTTAGTAAGAGTGATCCGAATGCATCTGTAAAGCATGTAAATTTTATCAACAATACCATGCATTCTACCCAGATTAAATATCCGGAAATCATCGGAACAAGAACCATGTGTTTTACGGTAGCTTATGCCAATTCCCAAAACATTGATGATATCCGTATTGCGGGAAATCATTTTATTTGTGAGACGGATTCTAAGTTTATGACCTTTGGTACCATGACCAACTGTGTGGTGGAGAACAATATTATCGAGGTTAAGTGTACGTACAGAACCTGGTCTATGATATTTGATTCCAGTAATGGGGATTGCAAAAATATTTTGGTAAGAAACAATGAGTTTTATATAACAAGTGATGAGGGCCATGGAAAGGGAAATATTGTTGGTGGAAAGCTTACCTTTACCGGCAATCGTATATTCTCGGATGTATGTCTGCCGTTTGGTATTGTGGCTCCGGAATGTCACAATAATGAAATTGTTTATCTTGCAACTATGGGGGTTCTTACCTGCAATGGAAATTGTACCGGAAATAAGGTGGAGTTGTATAATGGTTTGGAATCACAAGGAACCAATCGTAAGCAGATTGGAATGTACGGTGATAAGAGTGATTCGGAGTACACATTTTCAAATAATGAGATTTATGATTATTTAAGATATGATAAAAAAGGAATATTCCGCTCACTGATTAAGCTGGATGGTGATTTGAAGAAATTAACTATGGATGGCAATGGATTTTATTTTCCAAATGCCAGATATCTGACCAGTGAATATAGTGCGGATAAGGTGTATGAAGACAAGCTTGGTAAATACTTTTTGAATGATATTTACCGTAAGCGCTCCGGTACTTATGGAAGCGTAATTACTACAAATAACAAATTCCAGGCAATACAGATTCCTGAGTCTGATGATGTGTTTACTTTTAAAAATAACAAGCAGATTGATATGGGAACGGATTTGTCTGAGGAGCTTGCTACAAAGGTTAAGATTATGTATCAGGGAAAAGAAGTGGATAAGATTACCACATCTGATGCAAGCATAGACCTTGATGAGGTTGTTTATATCGCTGAGACAAAGGATGAAGCTGGAAAGGTGCTGACGGAAAAGAAAGTATCCGGTAAGAAGTTAAAATGGTATTCTTCTGTAAATCAGATGGCTTCTGTAGACAAAAATGGATTGGTTAAGAGAAAAATGTACGGAGAAGTACATATTTATGCGGTTCCTTTGGATGGTAGCGGTACATTTGCAGAGTGTGAGGTGCATTTTTCAAAGAAGAAGGCAGAGAGCATTTCAGTAACACAGAAGGAAATTTCGGTACAGCCTGGACTTAAGGAATATGTGGAATACAAAGTATTGCCGGCAACAGCCAGTCAGGATTTGAATTGGACATCGAAAGATGAGAGTATTGCTAAGGTTAATTACAATGGAATGGTTCTGGGGGTGGCACCTGGAAATACTACTATTACTGCCACTACCACGGATGGCTCAGGTGTGTCTGTGACGCTTCCTGTTGTTGTGTCAGAGGTGACGGTTAAGAAAATTAACTTAAACAAGGCATTTCTTAAGTTTGACCAAAATCAGATTGGTCAGAGTGCACAGGTGGAAGTGGCAAGTTATGTACCGGACAATGCAACCAACAAAGGTATTGGAAAATGGGAAAGTGATAATCCGAAGGCTGTCACAGTAGATGCCAACGGTAAGGTGACGGCTGTCGGTGGCGGATTTGCAACTGTATCAGCCTATTCTAAGGATTTAAAATGCAAAGGTACGATTAGCGTCTTTGTGCAGCCGGATAAGGTGGAAAACCTAAAGGCGGAAGAAGTGACGGATACATCTGTTAAAGTAACCTGGGATGCTAATCCAAACTGTTACGGATATTATGTATATCAGTGGAATGCAAATACAAGTAAGTGGGATATGTTAAACAATAATAATTATTTGACAGATACTCAGTTTAGCTTGAAAAATCTCACAAACAATACAAACTACAAGTTCTGCGTACGTTCATTTTTGAGTAACTGGTTAACTGGTGAGAGAGTGGTATATGAAAGTGTGGATTCTGTCATTGAGATAAAGACTATGTCCACCTCGGATATTTACAAAGTGAAAGGCGGCGATAATCCGCTGGGTGTTTGTAAAGATGGTAAGGCAACACAGCTGTTCTCATATGAACATAAAGATGCAGATGTAAGCCAGTTGTCTGTAGTTATTGAAAATGAGAATATAGCATCCATTGCAGAAAAGAAGTTGGAAAGTGGTAAGATAACCCTATCTATTGACGGAAATAATTATGGAGAGACAAAACTGATTTTAAAGACAAAACCAACTGGAGGAATTGAAAAAGTGGTTCCTGTGGGATGTCTGACAAAGAAGATGCTTAAGCCTGAATATCTTAAGGTTGAGTCTGTGGGGCAATATATTGGTGTAAACTTTAGCAACATAGATGAACAGGATAACCTGATAAATGAGGGTGGTATGAATGGATATGGTGTCGTAAAACATAGAGGTGCTGCTACGGTTTCTGTTGAATTTATACCGGCGGAAATAGGAAAAACGCAGTATAGCTACACAGATACCACCGTTTCTCCGGGACAAAGCTTTGATTATTCTGTTTGTCCGGCGTTAAAGGTTGGTGAGCATTTTTATTATGGCTATGGTTGCGCACGCCAGAGAGGAACTGCAACAATTCTAAAAAAAGTGCAGAAAATAACACCGGACAAATCAGTATATACGGTGGAGATTGGTAAAAAAACAACAATACCTGTACAGATTTCACCAGCGGATGCGGAAGTACCAAGTCTTAGCTGGGAGACTGACAACAAAGATATTGCAAATGCATATTACATTTCAGGAAATCAACCAATCATCGGTATG
Source organism: uncultured Lachnospiraceae bacterium (assembly GCA_902795895.1). GTDB lineage: Bacteria > Bacillota > Clostridia > Lachnospirales > Lachnospiraceae > CAG-411. The sequence continues at coordinate 3,469 of CADBNB010000217.1, forward strand.
CAGTACGGCGAGGTCTATGGCGCAAAACTTGGAAGCATTACAGTTACAATGTCTACAACGGATGGTACGGAAATTAAGAAGACGGTGAAAGCAGTGGTCGTGCCAAAACTTGTGGAAGGAGTAACAACCATAAGTAATGGTGAAGGCGTAAAACTACAATGGACAAAGATGGATGACGTAGATGGTTACAGCATTTATCGAAGAACGCCGTCCCAAAAGAAGTGGTCTCTTGTTAAGACCTCTACCAAGCCACAGTGTCAGGATACTACTGCAAAGACCGGAACAGTGTATATCTACAAGGTATGTGCTTATATTAAAGTAGATAAGAAACGGTATGACGGAAGTCCAAGTACAGAAGTGATTGGTATATCAGGTTCCAACGATGGTTCTTTTGCCGGAGTGACAGTGAAAGGATATGATGGTGTTTACGATCAAAAATTCCATAATACATTGTCTGTTAAGGGTGTAAAAAAGACGGATAAACTTACCTATAGCCCTGATGGACTTTCTTGGAGTTATAATATTCCTGTTGCAAGGGAAGTGAAAGAGTCAAAAATGGTTTATGCTTGTGTAAAACGTGGTAAGAAGCAGTATGTGTACGGTGTTTTTGCAAGGATTAGAGAAAAATCAGACAAATCATTGATGCAGGGAAAAGAATATATCGTAGGTAAATTAAAATATACCTATTATGGTGACAATACAGTGGCAGTGACAGGAGTAACAAAGAAAAATATCACGTCTGTTTCTGTGCCTGCTTCGGTAAAGATTAAAACTGTGAAATGTAAAGTGACTACAATCGGTGCCAGAACATTTAAAGGTTTAGGAAAACTAAAAACGGTCACAATTGGTGCAAATGTTAAAGTGATTGGCACCTCCGCCTTTGAAAATGATAAAAATCTTGTAAAGATTACTCTTAAGACAAGTAAACTTACAAAGGTAGGAACGAATGTTGTGAAAAATACGTCGAAAAAATTGAAATTTAGCGGAAAGAAAAACGTTGTAAAAATGATAGGTAAGTGACGAAGAAAAGAGAGGTTGTCGGGCAAACTGGCAACCTCCAGATTGTTAATGGTTAAATAATTGATTAGGTTAGTAGAATGATTTAGCAAAACTAAAAACATGGAAAGCATGTTTAGATGCATGTGGAGGATTGATAAGATGACAGATGAAAAGAAAAAAAAGTGGGAAGAAGGACTTCTTAATATTGGAATTTATTTGGTTTTATTTCTTCTTATGTGTCTTTGGGTTCCTGCACTTACCTTTTTGTTTGGAGGAACCATTGGAAGATGGATGTTTCCGGTGGTGATTTGTATTGCTTTTGTTTTGTGGATTACAGTATTTCGTGCTACAAAGATTACTATCGCCCAAGTCGGCATGACTATAGGTGTGATTGCTTTGGGGTTATTGTTATCAGGCGTAATATTTGACATTAGCTGGGATGGAAACACGTATCATAAAACTGCAGTGGGGCTTATGATGGACGGGTGGAATCCTATGGATTATGAGTGTATGGATGTGCTTAGTGAAAATCAGAAGACACAGGGAATGGCATACAATGCCCAATGGATTAATCATTATGCCAATGGCGGCTGGATGATGAGTGCTGTAATCGCAGGATGCTTAGGAAATATTGAACTTGGAAAAGCTATCAATTTATATAGTATGATTGCGGTATTTTGTATTTTATTCTACGTGTTAAAACAGTATATTTCTAAATCGTGGATGGTATTATTGATAGCTTTTTTAGCTGTTTGCAATCCTATTACTTTGTCCCAGGTGGAAAGTTTTTATATTGATGGCGATTTATACTTGTTTTTATTACTTTGCCTTATTGGTGTTGTTGGATTAGAGACAGGTGTATTACAAAAACGATTTTGTGGATTGTTTTTGTTTTCAGCCATTGCCATGTGTATCAATTTGAAATTTACAGGAACTGTTTATGTAGGATGTTTTTGTATCAGCGGTTTTGCGTGCCAGATGATTTTAAAACTCAGACAGGAAAAGTTTATGGTGCATTTTTTGAAGAATGCAGTTATGTATTTGGTTATGGCAGCAGTTTCTATAGGAGTGTTAGGTTACACTTCGTATGTGAGTAATTATTTAGAAAAAGGCAATCCTTTATATCCGCTGGTAGGTGAGGAGAAAGTGGATATTATGTCTTACAGTCAGCCAAATACCTTTTCAGAAATGAGCAATCCGGAAAAGAGTATTCGCTCTTTATTTGGAAAAAGTGCCAATATTTCTGCCAGCTCTATGAGTGTTCCAGAAGTGAAAATTCCGTTTTGGGTTTCGCTTAGTGAAATAAAAAGCTGCATGAATACCGATACCAGAGTGGCAGGAATGGGCGTGTGGTTTAGCAGTATTTTTATATTAGCCCTTGTGGTGGATGTACTTTTTTTATGGAAGAACCGGAAAAAGCGAAAGGTGGAAGTGCTATTATGCACAGCATGGTTATGCACTTCTTTGGCTATGTTTTTATTTGTGCCGGGTGGTTGGTGGATGCGTTACAGTGCCCATTTATATTTCTTCGTGATTCTTTCTATGATTGCTGTGGCTAAATGGCTGGAAGGTAATTCTAATAGATGGAAAAAGGCGATTGCCATTCTTTTGTTCTGTGTGATTGGTATTAATACCGCCTGCTTTACATTATCGCCTGCATCAGCGGCTTATAAGTCGGTAAGTATATGGAAGGACAAAGGGGAAATGACAAAGGTGCAAAAGTCTTCTGGGCAAACTGTTACAGTAGGCTTAAAACCAACCCACATGACAGGGGTTCTCTGGAATTTGAAACACTGGGGAATATCTTATGAAGTGAATGAGGAGTATCAGGAGGGAATGACTGCCTATAATAAATTGATTTCTTGGAGTGTCAACATGGAGGATATCATTAATAGTCAGTAGTTTTTTTACCAAAAACAGATGGAATAATAATAGAAAAATGAAAAAAAGTATGGTATAATTTCATGAAATGTGATATTATGAAGAAGATGGTAGTGGGGAAACCTGTTTCGGAGTAAGAAATAGTGGCATCCCATTAGATTTGTACTATACCAGATTAGCGTGACATGTGTTTCTAATCTGATTTTATAATGATTTAGGAGGAAATATAGTATGAGTGATATTTTATACATGGTACTCCCATGTTACAATGAGGAAGAGGTTTTACCGGAGACTTCTAGACAATTGAAAGAAAAATATCAGACATTAATTTCATCAGGAAAGATTAGTAGCAAGAGCCGTATTGTTTTTGTAAATGATGGTTCGAAGGATAAGACTTGGAGTATTATTCAAGAGTTACATGAAAAAGATCCCATGTTTTCCGGAGTAAACTTAAGCCGTAACCGTGGACATCAGAATGCATTGCTTGCAGGTTTGATGGAAGCAAAAAATTGCGCTGACATGGTTATTTCCATGGATGCGGATTTGCAGGATGATATTGGTGTTATCGACGCCATGGTAGATGAGTATTATAAGGGACATGATGTAGTTTACGGTGCAAGAAGTGCCCGTGATAAGGATACATGGTTTAAGCGTACTACTGCAGAGGGTTTCTATAAGCTTACAAATGCCATGGGTGGAGAGGTTGTATTTAACCATGCAGATTGTCGTTTGATGAGTAAGAGAGCCTTAGAAGGTCTTGCTATGTATAAAGAAGTAAACTTATTCCTTCGTGGTATCGTTCCGATGATTGGATATCCTTCTACAATCGTTACATATGAGCGTAATGAGCGTTTTGCAGGAGAGAGTAAGTACCCGCTTAAGAAGATGCTTGCTTTTGCTATGGAGGGTATTACATCCCTTAGTACAAAGCCAATCCGTTATGTTACTACAGGTGGTATTTTATTCTGCTTTATTGCATTTGCCATGATGATTTATTCATTGGTTACATACCTTACAGGAAATGCAACATCCAGCGGATGGTCTAGTCTTATCATTTCACTTTGGTTTGTTGGTGGTGTACAGATGATCGCTCTTGGTGTAATCGGAGAGTACGTAGGTAAGATTTACATGGAAGCAAAGGAAAGACCAAGATTTATTGTTGAGAGATTTCTTAACGATACAGAATATGATGCAAAATAATTTTAGCTTGTTTGTTGGATGACTGTAAATTCACGAAATATAAGGAGCATGTCGTTTTGATGTGCTCTTTTTTTATGTAAAGAAACACTTTGGACGGATATTGTTTTCAATTCTATTTTTTTCGCATAAGATGATACCAAAAGGCGGATGTTTAGAGAATA
>CADBNB010000218.1 GCA_902795895.1 uncultured Lachnospiraceae bacterium
ACCGTGTACGCACTGCGGGAATGTCGTTATCCAAGAAAAATCTATCTCGAAATTCTTGTATAAAAAGACTCCGAGAGAACATTAAAAGAAAAAGGAGATAAGGGAATGGCAATAACGTTTGTAGTGGCAAATCAAAAGGGTGGAATTGGAAAGACAACTACGGCAACAACACTTGCCGGTATATTAAATAAAAAAGGAAAAACATTGCTGATTGACGCGGATCCTCAGTGTAACAGCACGGCTACTTTTGAGGCAAAGATTGAAGATCAGGCGACGTTATATGATGTTATGGTAGATGCAGAGCGACTTCCATTAGAGGATGCGGTTCAGAAAATGCCAAATGGAGATATTGTTGCATCTGATCCATTGCTCGTAAAAGCAGAAAAGATGCTGGATGGAGATGTGGAAGGGTTGTACCGCTTAAAAGATGCAGTGGATGAGTTGGACGGTTATAAATATATCGTAATCGACACGGCCCCATCCCTCAATGTGATTTTGTATAACTGTCTTATTGCTGCCAATGAGGTGATAATTCCTGTGACGGCAGATGCCTATTCTATGCAAGGATTGCGTCAGCTTTGCGATACCATTAAGGCAGTGCAAAGAAGACAAAATCCGGGCCTTAAAATAGCAGGACTTTTACTTGTAAAGTTTGCAGGAAGATCTAATTTGGAAAAACAGGTGCAGGCAGAACTTGAGCAGATTGCATCAGAGATGGGGACAAAAATGTTTAAGACCTATATTCGTGAATGTGTAAAGACAAAGGAAGCTCAAACAAAGAAAAAACTCTTGCCGGATTATGCACCAAATTGTACGACGATGCAGGATTATGAGGCGTTTTCAAAAGAATTGATAAAATGAAAAAGTTCACTTGTAGTTCTTGTATAAAATAATGCAGAGAGAACATAAAAGAAAAAGAGAGAGGAGATGTTTGATTTGAAGAAAGAAAAATTCGGAAGAAAATTATTAGCAGTGGCAATGTCCGGGGCATTGTTATTGACAGGATGTACGAAAGAAACTACCATTGAGGAGGCACCGGCTCCGGAAGTGACAGGCTCATTGAAGGTTAGTGTGCTTGATGTAGGAAAAGCGGATTGTATTTTGTTTCAGACAGAAACTAAAAATTTTATGATTGATACTGCAGAGAAAAACAATGGAAAGCACATTCGAAAAGTTTTAGAAGCACGAGGTATCACTCATTTGGATTTTGTGGAGATTTCTCATTATGATAAGGATCATATTGGAGGACTTAGAAATTTACTGAAAAAAGGAATTACCATTGATACAGTCTACGCACCGGAATATGAGGCGGAATCCAGCGATTATACAAAGACTGTTGAACAAATGACAGAGAGTGGACTTCAGTTTACTTATGTAAAGGAAAAGGTTTCTGTTACTATGGATGATGTCCTCTTTGAAATCTATCCTGCAATGAAAGAAAAGTATAAAGATGTAAACAATAAATTCGAGGATGAAGAGACGGACAATGAGTTTTCATTGGTTACTTTGGTAAAACACGGTACAAACAGATTGTTGTTTGCCGGAGATGCATGTAATGAAAGACTTCAGGAAATTCCAAAACAGATAAATCCCGATGTTGATTTCCTTAAAGTTCCTCACCATGGAAGGGAAGATGATTATACAACAAGCTTTTTAAAGAAGTCTTTGCCTGAGTATGCTGTAATTACATGTTCTGCGAAAAATGTTCCGGATGGCAGTGTTTTGACAGCGTTAGAGGGCGTGGGAGCAAAAGTTTACCTGACAGAAGATGGACAGGTAGATGTGGAATGTGATGGAAAGACATTGACAGTTACTCAGACTGCGGAATAAGATTGGGAGCGAAAAAAGAGTAGCACGCTTAGCGAAATCTTTTATAAGAGTGAGCAAATATCAATATTTTAATGTATTAGAAAGAAGGAAATAATATGTTATCAGAACAGATGATGGCGCTTGGGAAAACTCGTTCAGTGATACGAGAGATTTTTGAGTATGGGAATAAGAGAAAACAGGAAATTGGTGCAGACAAGGTGTTTGATTTTAGTTTGGGAAATCCAAGCGTACCGGCACCGGAAAGTGTAAATCAGGCAATTCGTGATATTTTAGATGAGATGGATTCTACGGCTATTCACGGCTATACTTCAGCACCTGGAGATTTTTCGGTTCGTCAGACTATTGCTGATTATATTAATAAAGAGCATGGAACAAGTGTAAATGCGGATGATATTTATATGACTGTTGGTGCTGCAGCATCACTAATTATCAGTATCAAAGCTATGGCTTGTCCAGGAGATGAATTTATTACATTTACACCATATTTCCCAGAATATCGCGTTTTTGTACAGGTGTGTGGAGCTAAACTTGTGGAAGTTGCATCCAGAGAAGGAGATTTTCAGGTGGAACCGGAAAGTCTGGAAACTGCAATTACACCGAATACAAAAGCTTTGATTTTGAATTCTCCAAACAACCCATCTGGTGTAGTTTTGTCGGAAGAAACCATTAAAAACATTTGTGGGATTCTTGAGAAGAAACAAAAAGAGTACGGACATGAGATTTATCTTATCACAGATGAACCTTATCGTGAGTTGGTATATGATGATATTAAGGTGCCATATCTTCTGAATTATTATGACAATACATTGGTTGGATATTCTTTCAGTAAATCATTATCATTGCCGGGAGAGCGTATCGGATATATCGTTGTATCGAATAAGATGAAGAATGACCGCGATATGTATGCAGCAGTTTGTGGTGCAGGACGTGCACTTGGTTTTGTGTGTGCGCCTAGTCTGTTCCAGAGAGTTGCAGCAAGATGTATCGGTCAGACTTCAGATATTTCTGAATATAAGAGAAACAGAGATCTTTTGTATTCTTCCCTTACAAAATACGGTTTTCAGTGTGTAAGACCGGATGGAGCTTTTTATCTGTTTATGAAGACTCCTGAGGATGCCGGAGTATTTTGTGAAAAGGCGAAGAAATATGAATTGTTGTTAGTTCCGGGAGATGATTTTGGATGTCCGGGATATGTAAGAATTTCTTATTGTGTGAAGACAGAGCAGATTGTGAATTCTTTGCCTGCTTTTGAAAAATTAGCAGAAGAATATCAGTTGTAGACTGGGAATACGGAAAGTCTATTCATGTAACCCTACTTTCATTCATGGTTTTTGGTAATGGATGAAAAATGAGAATAAATAATTGTAGAAATTGTAAAATTTGATTGGAAAAAACTGTCATTTTGTTCATGGTTAAACAGTTGTATAAAATTGGAAAATATGATATAATCAACGTAATAGATAGAACGATTGGGGTAGTTGTATCAGATTTCGTGTGCAAAGGGGTGATGATTATGCATATAATGATAGGCGATAATCGTTTGGAACAGGTGGCATCTACAATGAGTGATGCAAAAGCCAAAGAGATTGAACATAATGAACAACAGTCATTGATGCAGGATATGGATGAAAAAGCAAAGAAAGCTTCATCTGACGGTGTTGTATTGGAGATTAGTAAGACCGGAGTAGATGCTTCTTATGTACATCAGGATCATTCGGATAAGACACAGAAGGTTGAAGAGGCAAAAAAGAGTGAGGAAAAGAAGTTGAATGAGCCACTGGATCAGGCAATACAGGAAAAACAGGAAAGAGACATGATTGCGGCAGCACAGAAGAAACAGTTAGAAAATATAAATATTTAAGAATAAAAAGGATGTGGCGAAAACGCCGCATCCTTTTTTGTGTAATAGGAAATTGCGATGCAATTTCCTATTCCTATGATACTTCTTCAATTGGTAAATCTTCTTTTTCAATGCATGTTAAAATTTCGTCATTGGTTTCTTCTAAAGAAATAATACGGTTTGCATGATTGGAAATGGCGATTTCCAGGAAATTTCGCACATCTCTGGCATTTGCAAAGTTTTCCGGTGGATTTTCAGTACGCTTTTCAAAATAAGCCAGAGCGGCTTCTTTGGCAGCGCCTGAAAGATGATATTCCTGTCGTTTACACTGGGATTCCAAAATTTCTAATTGTTCCTGTGCTGTGTAATTTTCGAACATGATAAAGTGGTTGAAACGTGATTTGAGTCCCGGATTTGAAGATAAAAACTCTTCCATTGGTTCCGGGTATCCGGCAACAACAACCAAAAGATTGTCCCTATGGTCTTCCATAGATTTTAATAATGTATCCACAGCTTCCTGACCAAAATCATTTTCTCCTTTATTTACGGTTAATGAATAAGCCTCATCAATGAAAAGAATTCCGCCTAAAGCCTTTTCTATCATTTCGTTTGTTTTTGTGGCAGTCTGTCCGATATAGCCACTTACCAGATTGGAACGGTCAACTTCTACCAACTGTCCTGTTGGTAGTACCCCAAGGCTTTTGTAAATCTTA
>CADBNB010000219.1 GCA_902795895.1 uncultured Lachnospiraceae bacterium
CAAATCAGAGTAGTTCATGCTATTTTTATGCCAGTTATTATTGAATTTTCAAGGTGCATAGGCACTTTTTTAGTGCGAAGTTTGAGAACATTATTAAAAAGTAACATATCACACAAAGGATTCTTTTCTTTAATCCTATTTTTGGGGTAAAAAGACCATTCAAGGCAATTGGCATCCATAAAGAGCCAAAAAAATATTCACAAAAACTCACCATATATTTACACCTCCTGAAAAATTCTCTGAATATTATACATTTCTTTTAAAAATTAAGCAAATCTGAGGTAAAAACTCTGCTTATTTTCTTTTGTGAAAGAAATATTTGTCGTAAATGTTCATTTGTGGTTTATTTTTAACGTTTAGAGAAATTATTCAACTTTTTATTACATTTCCCTTCAAAACAAGAGATAGAGAATAAAATAAAATATATCAAAAATAATATTTACGAAGGGGAAGATTATGGTAAAAAGTAATAATTTAAAACAACATTTAAGGGAAGTATGCATTAGTAACGGAAAAAGACAGATAAATAATTTGTCACATTTTTTCTTTCATGAAGTTCCAATCCCAAAGGAATTGAAAAAGTACTTATCCGAAAATAGAACAGAACAATAACAAAAAGCAGTTACCACAGTTCATAATACAACGATTGTGATAACTGTTTTCTATTTTTATTCTGAATCAGAAAAGGCAAAAAACTTTAACGTATCTGCCTTTTCTCAACGGTAGCAAATGATGTAATCAATCCAATCAACAACATTGCATTTACATACTTTTCACCACCCATAAAATATGCCAAAAATAAACCGCATACATAGATGAATAGTGTTTGCATTTTTCGTAGTTTTCTATTTTTTTCTGAAATGGATTCTCTTACATTAGACGGTACATAGACGAAAAATAATGTGGATTCCAGTAAAACAATTCCCAGTTGAACGACAAACGGAAGCTGCATATGAAAGCCTGCCATTGGAACTGGAACTAACATAAACACACTAAACACAAAACAAGCTCCATTGCTACCAAAATGTTTTCCGCCTGCGTAATATCTTAGCAAAATCAAATATCCTGTCCCAAACATAATCAGAGGCAATACATCAAGTATCCCTCCAAGAATCCATGCAAATATAACTTTTAAAAACTCATTTAGGAACACCTCAATTCCATATATTAAAAGAAGTTTTTCATCTGTATCCTGTTCTTTGTTTTCGTCTAATAGATTGGCAATCCCCACTGCCATATAATGTTGTAATTCCACCCTGTTCACCAAACCTTTCATATAATTGTTTCATTTGACAGAACATCCCAAATTCGCTAGAATATTGTCGTATCTATACATATATCTGCAAGCATTAGGAGGTTTTATGCTGAATATATTTCTTTGTGAAGATAACGACAAACAGAGAGCGGCTCTTGCCGAAATCATAGAAAAGATTGTTTTGATTGAAGATTTTGATTTGATTTTCCGATGTTCTTCGGCAAATCCCCATGAGATTTTAAAAGAAGCACAAAATATATCCGGTACCGGACTGTATTTCATTGATATTGACCTTAAGACAGATATGAATGGACTGGCACTTGCCCAGCAAATCCGAAAATCGGATCCAAGGGGCTTCATTGTTTTTATAACGACACATTCTGAAATGTGTTATATGACGTTTACCTATAAAGTAGAAGCCATGGACTTCATTATAAAAGATAACTGGAACGATATGATGAATCGAATCCATCAATGTGTCGTTGATTCCTATCATCGGTATCAGTCGCCAAATAATCGAGAACAAAAAACATTTACCATTACTACTCGCGATAAAGAATATTGTATTCCGTTGGAAAACATTTTGTTTTTTGAAACCTCGGACAATATCCATAAACTGCTTCTTCATGCGACCGATCGTAACATAGAATTTACCGGAAAGATAAAAGACTTAAAAGTCAAATTAGACGATAGATTTTACCGCTGTCACCGTTCCTACTACATTAATCGGGATTACATAAAGGAAATTGACAAAAAAAATCGTACCATTATTATGAAAAATCAAGAAATATGTCTGGCAACGGATAAAGCACTAAAAGAGTTGCTAAAATAGCCGATACACGGCTATTTTAGTAGTTTTCTTCCTAATCTTACGGACATAGGACAGATTTCACCCCCTGTCATGACAATTACTCTCTCCGCTTCTTTTATCTCTGCAATATTATCTTTATTTACGATATATGACCGGTGACATTGATAAAAACGATCATCCAGTTCTTCTTTCACTTCTTTTAACTTTCCCGAAAATTCCATCAATTGATTTTTCCCATGAAGCACCAATTTATGAGAGTTGGAGGATACTTCAAAAAACAAAATATCGTCATACGAAATTTCCTGGACTCTTCCTACTGTCTTTACCTTAAAAAACTTAAAATTTTCCCTAGAGGATTCATGGTAGAGTTGTTTGGCGTGTAGCAAACATTGATGGATTCGGTTTTCCATGTCATCAAAATTATCCTTAATGATAAAATCCATTGCCTCTACTTTATAAGAGAATGTCATATAGGACATTTCCGAATGGGTGGTCACAAAAACAATAAAACATCTGGGCTGATATTCCCGGATTTTTCTTGCCAAATCCATTCCATTCATCTGATTCTGTAAATCAATATCCAAAAAGAATATCCCTGTTACAGTTTCATGTTTAGTAGCTACAAGCACCTCCTCTGGATGTTCTGCTACTATACCTAATTCCATATCCAATTCTTCCATATCAATAAATTGTTCAATTACATTTTTTATTCGTTCTCTTTGATTTTCGTTATCTTCGCATACATGTATTCTTAACATATTATTTTTAATCTTCCCTTTCCTAAAATACGATGTTTCTTAGTGAAAACACAATTTTATAATTGCTTTGATATCATCTTCGTTCTTCTTTATAAAGGAACAGGTATCCTCATACCCTTTTTCCATACTTTCTAAATATTCATTGGCAATACTTTTATGTGTATGTTGTCTTTTTTTGGTCTCATCTAGCCAATTTTGATTATAGACTGGTTTCTTTTTTAATAAGGTGCGGATATCTGGTATAATTGGCTGATCCTCTATCATTTTTACATCGAAAATGGTTAATTTCTCATTCTGTAATAAAAGAAGTAGGGCATCTAAACTTCCAAGCCGGTAATAATACTCTTTTTTCTTGTTTTCATTTTGGCATACACTAGTACTGATATACTCCACAAAACCACAATCAGGATAGGATAAAATACGTTTACAATACATTTTTCTGTCTTTTA
>CADBNB010000220.1 GCA_902795895.1 uncultured Lachnospiraceae bacterium
CAGACTTATTTGTATTTAACACATTTCGTACCTGAGTGGCAAGACTAGGGTTGATAGCGTTTAAACGGTCTACGCAATCTTTATGTGCCGTGCTTTTGCTAATGCCAAATTTTCTTGCTGCCTGGCGTACGGTGGCCTTTTCGTCTACAATAAATTGGGCGATGTCAACGACTCGTTTTTCTATGTATTCCTTCATGGACAAATGCCTCAAAATAGGATTTTGTTATAATGTATGCAGGAAAACAAAAAATATGTTACAATGAATATCGAGAAGACATAAATGGAAGTGTAGATTATGAAGATAATTGAGGAAGTATGTAAAGGGGATATCACCTATTCCTTTCCTTATCCCAAAGAAAACATCCTGTTTTTTGATATTGAAACAACAGGATTTGCGGCAGAAACAAGCGCTCTATATTTAATAGGAGTTGCATATTATAAAGAACATACGTGGAAAATTCTTCAGTGGTTTGCCGATGATTATTCCAGTGAAAAACAAATATTAGTATCGTTTTTTGCATTTTTACAGAAGTTTCAACTATTGGTAAGTTTTAATGGAAATACCTTTGATATGCCCTTTTTAAAAAAGAAATGTGAACAGCACCAGTTGACAGATGCTATGTATTCTTTTGAACATGTGGAAAGTCTTGATTTGTACAAAGAAATTTTTAAACATAGAAAACGTTTGAAACTGGAAAATATGAAACAGAAAACATTAGAGCGGTTTATAAACATCAATCGAAAAGATATATATTCCGGAAAAGAATTGATTAAGATTTATCAAAAATATGTGGGAGAACATGTGCGAAATGAAAATGCAGATACAAAAGAAATGGAGGAGTTATTACTTCTTCATAACAGAGATGATGTTGCCGGTATGTTGCAGTTTTCAAATCTTAAGTTTTTATCCGATTTGTTAAATGGTAAGTCAAATTTTAAGAGTATCACTTGTCTGAAACAAGGCGATATTATTGTGCTGGATGTGACTCTTGATTTTTACGCATCTGCCCATTATCAATGGAGAGGAGCAAATGTGTTTCTAGACATTTCAGACAATTCATTGCGGCTTGTTGTATCTTGTCTGGAAGCAAGGCTTAAACTGTTTTTTGATAATTACAAAGAGTATTATTATTTGCCGAAGGAAGACAGGGCTGTACATAAAAGTATTGGGATGTTTGTGGACAAGGAATATCGGCAGAGAGCAAAAAAAGAAAACTGTTATAGCTGGGAAGAAGGATTGTTTATACCGGTGTATTCGAAATATACAGATGTGGTTTTTCGTGAGAAATTGGATGGCGACGAGCAATTTATCAAGATTGATACCGAGTTTTTAGAAAATAAAGAAAAACAAGAGCAGTATGTAAATGATTTTTTGGAAAACTGTTTGGAATTATGTTTGGAGAAAAACTGACTACATTATAAAGAATAGGGGGAGTTTTTTTGATTACATTATTAAGTAGGATTTTTGTCAGACAGACAGAAGAAATGGAGAGAAGGAAGGCATATGGAACCTTATGTAGTATTGTAGGAATTTGTCTTAATATTGTGTTATTTGCCGGAAAATATATGGCAGGATTACTTAGTGGTTCTGTTGCCATTACGGCAGATGCCTTTAACAACTTATCAGATGCAGGTTCCTCCATTATTACATTGATTGGATTTTTGTTTGCAGGAAAAGAACCGGATTTAGAGCATCCCTTTGGTCATGGAAGATTTGAATATTTATCGGGATTTTTGGTTTCTATTGCAATTATTTTGATGGGATTTGAATTGATGAAAAGTTCCGTTGCAAAAATCATACACCCGGAACAAATTGATACCAGCTACGTAGCACTTGGAATTTTGGTAGCGTCTATTCTTGTGAAGTTATATATGGCTTTATACAATAAAAAAGGGGCGAAAACATACAATTCGCCTGCCATGGACGCAACTGCTGTTGATTCTTTATCCGATTCTGTTGCAACGACAGTGGTAATGATTACTATGTTGATTTTTCGTTTTACCGGAATTAATTTGGACGGATTTTGTGGTGTAATCGTGGCAGGTCTTATTTTGTATGCCGGTTATCAATCAGTAAAAGACACAGTTAGTCCATTGTTAGGTGTAGCTCCGGATGAAGAATTTGTGGATGAGATAGAAAAACTTGTTATGGCGTTCCCACATGTGGAAGGGGTACATGATCTAGTGGTGCATGATTATGGTCCTGGAAGAATGATGATTTCCCTTCATGCAGAGGTTCCCGGAAATGAAGATATTTATGTGTTACATGATGAGATTGACCAAATTGAGCGTGAATTAAAGGTGAAATTGCAGTGTGAAGCGGTCATACATATGGATCCTATCGAAGTGGACAACGAAGAATTGAAACGTGTGAAACAACAGGTGAAAGAAAAAATCAAAGAATGGAAAGAAGAAATAACCATTCATGATTTTCGTATGGTACCGGGAGTGACACATACGAACTTGATTTTTGATGTTGTTGTTACGTATGATATGGGGTTAAAAGAGCAGGAAGTTATAGAAAAAGTTCAGGGACTGATTAGAGAAATCAATCCATTATATATCGGAGTTATTCAGGTAGATTATGCAAAGGTAAAACAAAATACATAAAAAGAAATCGGTTCATCGTTATGGATGAACCGATTTCGCTTTATTATTATATCAATAGAGAAATTTATTCGTTTACTGTAATAGAAACGGTAGGATCTTCAACTTCGCTCTTAAGGCGGTAAAAACGTACATTCTTAATCTTAACCTTACGATTGCGAACACTTAATGTAGAACCGCTTTGATTCCATTTCCAATTTTGTTCAATCAATGTTACTGTGTTTTTGTTTACCTTTTTAACAATAGCCCAATGAGTTGTTCCGTGATTAGTGTTGTTTGCAACAATATCTCCAACCTGAGGTTCTGTTACCTTGACAAACTTGTCATCGTCTGTATGTGGTGTGCGATTGTAATAAAGGTTTCTAACGTCTACTCCGTATACTTTCTTGTAATAGCGTTTAACGAAAGCTGCGCATGAATAAAACTTGCTAGAGCCATCATTTCTACCTTTTCTGTAATAAGCTTTTACTCCATCAAGACTATCAACAACCTGTTTTGTCTTACGAATAGTTATTGTCTGTGTTTTAAACTTAGAAGCAGCAGCTGCTTGTTCCCCGTTTGGTGCGACTGATGATATCATTATTGCGGCTGCAATCAAAATCATAACCAACCGTTTTGTAAATTGTTTCATAAAAGTAGTTCCTTTCCTGCTTTTACTAAGCATAATGGTATGGACATATCCGTCCTTCTCAGTTGCATATCGTGTAGCGTTACCCTCACCTCTCACGACATCTTAATTTTAACATAAATCTGTCAAAAAAGCAAATTTTTCGTAAGAAATTTGAAAGAATTGTACAAAATGCACAATAAATTTGATAGGAAACAGTAATAGTACACAGTGAAAAAAGAGTTTTTAGCTCAAGAACAATAGGGTTTGCAAAATTAATAAAAGTTTAAATATTTGCGTTTTGTGAATAGTGTGATAAAAGTACATAAAAAGCAATGGTAAGTTTTGGCATTTTGCGTTTTTTTTCTTTGTCTTTAAAATAATGCAAAAATAGTGTTTTCATTGAAAAACAAATAGGGTAAAATAGAATAGATGTGAAGTGATAGTTTGGCTGCTACAAAAATGTGACAAAAGCATTTTACATAATGGGAGATAAGGATGTTGATATCTCAGTTCGTAAAACGTTTTTGATTCTTGGAATACTGGTGGCTGAATGATTACGATATGGAAGATGAATATGTATCCATCTTCAAAAGATAAAAGAGAGTCTGTTGGTGACATAGGCAGAAAGGAGCATTTATGAAAGGCGGAACGTTCAAAGGTGGAACGCATCCTTTCGGAGGAAAGGATTTATCCAAAGATTTGCCGGTGAAGAAAATTAAACCAAGCGGTGAAGTCGTGTATCCAGTTTCACAACATATTGGTGCACCGTCAAATCCAATTGTTCAGGTAGGAGATCAGATAAAGGTTGGACAGACAATCGCTGAAGCGGGAGGATTTGTTTCTACTGATATTTGCAGTTCAGTTTCAGGAACAGTAAAGAAGATTGAACCAAGATTAACAGTTTCAGGAGCAATGGTAAACGCTATCGTTGTGGAGAATGACGATAAGTATGAGACCGTAGATGGTTTTGGGGAAGACAGAGATTACAGCAAATTGTCGAAAGATGAGATTAGAGACATTATTAAAAAAGCAGGTATTGTTGGTATGGGTGGAGCTGGTTTCCCTACCCACGTAAAACTTGCTCCAAAGGATGACAATGCCATTGATTATGTACTTGTCAACGGAGCAGAGTGTGAACCATATCTGACTTCGGATTATCGTATGATGATAGAGTGTCCGGAAATGATTGTTGGTGGATTAAAGGTTATATTATCTTTATTTCCAAATGCAAAGGGGTATATTTGCATCGAGGACAACAAACCGGAAGCAATTGAAAAAATGCAGGAGGCAGTCAAAGGTGTAGACAAAGTGGAAGTAAAAGTCTTAAAGACAAAATATCCGCAGGGTGCAGAAAGAACATTGATCTATGCTTCTACCGGAAGAACCATCAATTCTAAAATGTTACCGGCGGATGCGGGTTGTGTAGTTAATAACATTGATACGGTGATTTCCATATATAATGCAGTCTGTAAAAATATACCGTTGATACGAAGAATTGTAACAGTAACGGGAGAGGGTGCACTTCATCCACAGAATTTTGAAGTACCAACAGGTATGAATTATGCTGAAGTATTGGAAGCAGCCGGTGGTTGCAGTGAAGATACAGTAAAAATTGTATCCGGTGGTCCGATGATGGGTATGGCATTGTTTGATTTAAATGTTCCCGTTATGAAATCGTCTTCAGCATTGTTGTGTATGACGAAGGATGAAGTGGCAGAACATGAGCCATCTCCTTGTATCCGATGTGGACGTTGCGTATCTGTATGTCCGAGTAAATTAGTACCACAAAAGATGTTAGAGTATGCAGAGCGTTTTGATAATGAGGGATTTGAAAAAATCTTTGGTATGGAATGCTACGAGTGCGGTTCATGTACATATGTATGTCCTGCCAAGAGAAGACTAACCCAGTCATTTAAAGAAACTAGAAGAAGCGTTTTGGACGCAAGAAGACGATAAAGATGGGAGGAATGAAACGTGAGTAAGCGATTAAACGTATCTGCATCCCCACATGTCCGCTCAAAGACATCTACAAAGACGATTATGAGAGATGTGGTCATTGCATTGCTTCCGGCGTGCATTGCAGGAATTTATGTGTTTAAGCTTCAGGCAGCACTTATTTTACTGACTTGTGTTGCTACGTGTTTATTATCAGAGTATATATATGAAAAACTAATGAAAAAACAGATTACCACAGCGGATTATAGTGCGGTAATCACAGGATTGTTGCTTGGTATGAACCTACCACCATCAATTCCAATCTGGATTGCTATGCTAGGCAGTGTGTTTGCTATTATAGTAGTAAAGCAGTTGTTTGGTGGATTAGGTCAAAACTTTATGAACCCGGCACTTGGTGCAAGATGTTTTCTTATGATTTCCTTTACCGGACGCATGACAACATTTACATTAGATGGAGTATCATCAGCTACACCACTTGCCATTATCAAAAATGCAGACCGTAGTGTACCTGTTCTTGATACACTTACAAATAACGGCACAAGCCTTTTTAAGATGTTTGTAGGATATACAGGCGGAACTATTGGTGAAACATCAGCAGCATGTATTTTGCTTGGTGCATTGTATTTATTTGTTCGTAGAATTATTTCATGGGAAATTCCATGCTGTTACATAGCAGTGTTTTCAGTATTTGTATTGGCATTTGGCGGATATGGATTTGATATCAACTACCTTGCTGCAGAGCTTTGCGGTGGTGGTTTGATGTTAGGTGCCTTTTTCATGGCAACGGATTATGTGACCAGTCCCATTACGAAAAAGGGAAAAATTATTTTCGGTATCTGCTTAGGTCTCTTAACCGGTGTGTTCCGTATCTTTGGCGGTTCAGCAGAAGGTGTTTCTTATGCGATTATTTTCTGCAATCTGTTAGTGCCATTGATTGAGAAAGTTACCATACCAAAGCCATTTGGATATGTTAAAGAAGCAAAAAAATCATAAGGAGTGGAAAGGAAGGTAATTATGACTGGAGAAAAGAAACAAAAGTCAAGCATATTAAAAGATGCGTTGATGTTATTTTTAATTACATTGATTGCCGGCTCGCTCCTTGGATTAGTAAATGAGGTTACAAAGGAGCCGATTGCAAATTCACAGCAGAAAGCAAAAGAAGAGGCATATCAGGTAGTTCTTGCAGATGGAAAAAACTTCGATGAAAATAAGGATATTCAGACAAAACTGGAAACCGCAACTTTTGACGGTGCTGAAGTTACGGAAGTATTAGAAGCAAAAGATGCCAATGGACAGTTGATTGGATATGTGGAAAGTGTCACTGCAAAAGAAGGTTACGGCGGAGACGTAAAAATTGCCATTGGAGTATCCCTTGATGGAACTATGACAGGATTTTCAGTGTTGTCACACAGTGAAACTGCAGGACTTGGTGCAAACTGTACAACAGACGGTTTCAAAAATCAGTTTGCAGGATTGAAAGGACCAAAGGTTGTCTGCTCGAAAGATGCAGATGGAGCTAGTGCTTCCTTTGATGCACTTAGTGGTGCAACCATCACATCAAGAGCGGTTGCAAAAGCTGTGACTGCAGGACTTTCATTTTTAAGTGATAATGGATATACAAAGGGATAAGAAAATATTAGGAGGAAGTTATGAATAAGTATGTAGAACGTTTATATAACGGTATTGTCAAAGAAAATCCTACGTTTGTTCTTATGCTTGGAATGTGTCCTACGCTGGCAGTTACATCCTCAGCCATCAATGGTATGGGAATGGGACTTACCACAACCGTAGTTCTTATGGCATCCAACATGATTATTTCGGCACTTCGAAAAATCATTCCGGATAAAGTGCGTATTCCGGCATTTATCGTTATCGTAGCATCTTTGGTTACCATTGTTCAGTTATTGTTAGAGGCATATGTGCCAACACTTTATGATGCACTTGGTATATATATTCCATTGATCGTTGTAAACTGTATCATTCTTGGTAGAGCAGAGTCATATGCGTCAAAAAACGGTATCTTTTTATCTATGTTTGACGGAATTGGAATGGGACTTGGATTTACCATCGGACTTACTTTGATTGGTATTTTCAGAGAGTTACTTGGTGGAGGAACGATTTTTAATGTATCAGTGACACCTTCAAATTACGAGCCAATTACTATTTTTGTATTGGCACCGGGAGCATTCTTTGTCCTTGCATGTCTTACTGCATTGCAAAATAAATTGAAAATGCCATCTGCAACTAATGGAACGGGAAATCCTGCCATGAGTTGTGGTGGAAACTGTACATCCTGTGCAGGAACTGCATGTGCGGCAAATCATGGTTTGATTGAAGCGCAAAAAGCAGCAGAGAAAGCGGAAAGGGCGGCAGCAGCGAAGGCAGCAGCCGAAAAGAAAAAAGCAGAAGCAGAGAAAAAAGAAACTATGAAGGAAGATGCAAAGAAGGAGGATTGATGTAAATGCAGAGTTTGATTTTAATTATGATAAGCGCAGCTTTGGTAAATAACGTTGTATTGAGTCAGTTCCTTGGAATTTGTCCATTCCTTGGAGTTTCAAAAAAGATTAATACAGCGGCAGGTATGGGTGCGGCAGTTATCTTTGTAATGACGGTAGCATCACTCATTACCGGCGTGTTATACAATTTGGTGTTATTGCCATATAATCTGACATTTTTGAATACAATCGTATTCATTCTTGTAATTGCTGCATTGGTGCAGTTTGTAGAAATGGTTATGAAGAAAACCATGAAAAGTTTGTACAATGCATTGGGAGTTTATCTTCCATTGATCACAACAAACTGTGCAGTGCTTGGTATTGCTTTGATTAACGTACAGAAAGAATATTCCATTCTTACAAGTGTTGTAAATGGATTTGGTACAGCCATCGGATTTACCATTGCTATTGTAATACTAGCTGGTATCCGTGAGAGATGTGAATACAATGATATTCCGGAATCCTTCAAAGGAACACCGATTGTACTTATTACTTCAGGATTGATGGCAATCGCATTTTGCGGATTTGCCGGTTTGATTTAAGGAGGAGGCAGAAGAATGGATGTAACAGCGATTGTAGCAGCGGCGGCTGTCATTGGTATTACCGGATTATTGATTGGTCTTCTTCTTGGAATTGCAGGAAAGAAATTTGCGGTGGAAGTTGACGAGCGGGAAGCAAAGGTAAGAGAATTACTTCCTGGAAATAATTGTGGTGGTTGCGGATATGCAGGTTGTGATGCCATGGCACAGGCCATTGCCAAGGGAGAAGCTCCTGCAAATGGATGTCCTGTTGCCAGTGAGAGTGCTTCAAAAGCCATTGCGGCAGTGATGGGAGAAGAAGCAGGAGAAACAGAAAAACAGGTAGCATTTGTAAAATGTAACGGTACTTGTGATAAGGCAAATGTAAAATACAATTACTATGGTATTCAGGATTGTAAAAAGGCAGCAGTAGCACCGGGGAAAGGTGGAAAAGCATGTTCCTACGGATGTATGGGACTTGGTTCCTGTGTGAAGGCTTGTCCTTTTGACGCCATTCATATTGTAGACGGAGTGGCAAAAGTAGATAAAGAGAAATGTAAAGCATGTAAAAAATGTATTGCGGCTTGTCCAAATCATTTGATTGAACTTGTGCCTTACAATTCTCTCGTGAAGGTTGCCTGCAACTCAAAGGATAAAGGTCCGGTTGTGAAAAAGAATTGTGATACCGGATGTGTAGGTTGTAAAATATGTGAAAAACAGTGTAATTTTGACGCAATCCAAGTGGAGGACAATCTTGCAAAAATTGATTATAGTAAATGTAAAAACTGTGGATTGTGTGCCATGAAATGTCCTTCTAAAATTATTTTGAAGGAAGAAAAAAATAAAAATGCTTAGGAACAATAAAATGTTACACAACGGGCTTATCTATGGAAGTGTATAAAAGGGGAGATGCTTGTGAAAGAAAGAAATGAGCATAATAATATCAAAGTTTTGTTTATTATGGAAGAGCAGGAGAGAAAAGTAATTGAAGGATTTGTAAGGGAAGATATTCATCGTAATTGGATTATGAATGTTTACAAAGACGGTGAAGATATTCTTGAAATGACAAATCAGTTTCAGCCGGATATAGTTCTTTTGTCGATTTCCTATGATGGAGCCAATGGATTACATATGTTGCAAAAGATTAGGAAGATGCACAGGCATCTTCCTATTTGCGTTTTTTCTGAGATTCATTCTCCAGATATTTTTTCGCAATTGTCACTTTTGGGCATAGATGGGTATCTTTCTTTTCCGCTGAAAAGGTATCAGTTAAAGGTAACTATGGAAACACTGGTAGAAATGGTTGATGCACAAAGAAAATTAAGAAAAGAAGAACGTTCTTTGTTGGTGGAGCAGGAAATTGCCGGAGAAGTTTTGGAAAACGGTTTTGTGTATTCCATCTTATTTGATATGAACGATAAAGAAAAATTATCGGAATATTGTGAATGGCTGAAGATTGGAAAAACCGGGCGGATTATGTGCTTGCAGTGGAAGCAGAGTAAATTTGATGAGGATTATGAAAAAAAGATGTATGAGCAAATGCGAAACATCATAAAACAATCCTTGGGAAGCCATACATGTGCCATTGGACCAAAAATTTTTCAGCGGGTAATTGTGTATATTTCTTCTGCAATTGCATCAACCGGAGAAATTTTAACGGAGCAACAAGTGAGAGAAATGATAGAAAATCTTAAAAAGAGCGGAAATGAAATTGTAAAAGAAATGAAGGTATACATAGGGGGAGAATATCCTGTGGGTGATATATATAAGTCCTATCAGGAGGCAATTGGAAAAGAAAATATGAAACCGGTAGATTGGAAGATTCGTTCAGCAAAAAATGAAAGATTTTATTCTTACCGGGAATATGGAGCATTGGTGAACCGATTGCTGGATGTAGTAAAGACCGGTCGTGATGAAGCAAGCGATGTGTTTAAGGAGACTTTGGAGTGGCTTCGGATTTTAGCACCTGAGGCAAAGAAAAATAAAGTAATACAGTTGTTGTTATTATGTTGTCATGCTGCTTATGTGGATGGAGACAATGAACTGGAATTTTTAAACTGTGAAGCATTGGTACAGGAGTCTGAAAAAATAACAGACATAGACCAATGGGCAAATAAAAAGATGGAATACATCGTAAATTCCATTCAGGAACATCAAAGTAGAAATACATCAAGTACCGTTAAAGTAGCAATTGATTACATTGAAAAAAACTATGATAAAGAGATTTCGTTAGAGGATGTGGCAAAACAGGTAGGAGTTACACCACAGCACTTTAGCAAGATTTTTAAATTGGAAACAGGAACGAATTATGTAGACTGGGTGACGGAACTTAGAATGGAGCAGGCAAAAAAATATTTGCTCCGTGGAAAACATACGATGAAAGAAGTGTGTTTTCTAGTAGGATACAAGGATCCAAATTACTTTAGCCGAATTTTTAAAAGAATCGTAGGAATGCCTCCGAGAGAATATGTAAAACATCAACAAAGAGAAGGATTATAAGAGGAAATTTGTTTTAAAGTAAAAAGACAGGTTAGCCGGTGGGCTAACCTGTCTGCAATTAATGAGTTTAACAATAGGAATTGAACAACATTCCTGAATAAATTGACGTCATATATGGATTTGCAACATGCTCTTTCGTTGGGTTTGGATAGCTTACCATAATCTTGTCCTCGATGTATTTCATAGGATCCATGGAAAACATCTTTGATTGATTGATAACACGGGAAGAAAGATTACTGTTTTCTCCGAATATATCCTGGAATTTTCCAGCCTGTGCAGAGATGCGAGCTTGTTCTTTGTCCACATGCATAAAACCTTTATCATCGAAAGAAATGCCACATTGTGCTAACTCATCTTTTGCAGTAGAAAATAAATCTTTTAAATCATGCAACATATGAGTTGCCAGTTTGCTTGGGTCGTTATTCTGACCATAAGACAACTGGACAAGTCCATTGTATGTATCCTGTAAAACATCCATTTCCGAAAGTATTCTCTTAGAATCTGAAACGAAATGAACATTGATAGGATTGAAGGTAGTCTTTTTCATTGTAACGTGCAAAGAATTATTTAACGTAAATTCATTTGCTAATGTGGATTTTTCTTCGCCGTTTATACGGAATGATGAGTTTGCCGGCATTTGCTCAATCTGATCTAGCTGGTATGTAGCCACAATTCCCCGGTGACCTTTGGAATGACTTACATCGGATAGTTGGAACAGAGGGTTACCGTCAGGTGAACCAGTCTGGCTTGAACTGATATTAAGCTTTAATTTTTCATGTTTTTTGTCAAATTCTACTTTGGAAAAAATATCCGCAGGCGATTTATTCAGCATGCTGGAAATGGCTCGCAATGTAGACTCATTGGTTGATGATTTTGTAACAGAAATATTAAAGTCATAGCTTTCGTCTTCCGTGTCTAAACGGAAAACATATTCACCTATGTTCATTCGATTGGCGTCAGCATTCACAAAAACTCCACTATTTACCTGTCCGGTTGCAAGGGAATCAATCTGTATTGAGAAATCCTCTGGGAGTTTTGAGTGGTCATCTGTATCAATGACAGTTGAGATTGCTTTTGTATTGTCATTGAGTACTTCCTTATAGGAAAAAGCAGATGACAACCCTCCGTTTTGCAATTGCTCTAATGTTTCCTGCAAAGACATACTTCCCTCTTTGAGCTGGATGGCAAATGCCTGAGTCTCCTCCGTTGGATTTACAATATAGGATGGAGAGTCCTTGCTGATTTTTACAATGTCACTATATATTTTCTTTAAGTCCGATTTTTTGCGTACAGTGGAGTAATTTTTGAAGTGTTCCTGGTTGACGTAGTCAGAAATTAAGTAGTTATATATCATGAGAACTCACCCCCTTCTCTGGTATCTGAATTAATAGATACGACTTTATTGAGTAAATTCATTATGTATGTTTAGATGTGAAATAATAGAATGTAAATACAATAGTGATTATTCTGTCTTTTTAGGATATAATTATTCACAATATATGTAATTATATGTTTATTATAGCACAGAAAATGAAAAAAGAAAAGAAAAATGTAAAAAAATGGGTGAAAAGTTTGACGAGCAGAAATATAAATGCAAATAACACGTGACTGCTTGCAGGCTCACAAAGAGGCTAACAAAAGTGAGAAAAAAGGTTGACGCCTAAAAAAGAATATGGTATATTATATTGGCGATGGAATAGGTCTTTTTTTTATGCCTAAAATTAATAATATTAGCGGAGGTGCAAGTTATGCGCGTAAAGATTACATTAGCATGTACTGAGTGTAAGCGTCGTAATTACAATACTACAAAAGAAAAGAAAGCTCATCCAGACAGAATGGAGACTAAGAGGTATTGTAAATTCTGCCGTACACATACATTACACAAGGAAACAAAATAATTCCGGATCGGATGCATGAAAGGAAAGTGAAGTTATGGGAGATACTGCAAATACAGAAAAAACCCAAAAGAAAAGCTTTTTTAAAGGCGTAAAATCTGAATTTGGAAAAATCATTTGGCCATCGAAAGATGCCCTTGTTAAGGAAACTATAGCGGTAGTTACTGCATCAGTTGTATTAGGACTGATTATTGCTGCAATGGATTTAGCAGTGAAGTTCGGCTTCGATAAGCTACTTCAGTTAGGATAAGGGTGATAAAATGTCAGAGGCAAGATGGTATGTTGTTCATACCTATTCAGGATATGAAAACAAAGTAAAAGCGGATATTGAGAAAACAATCGAAAACAGAAAACTTCAGGATGTTATTTTGGAAGTGTCTGTTCCTATGCAGAATGTTATGGAAGAAAAAGCAGACGGAGAAGAAAAGCTTGTTCAGAAAAAACTTTTTCCTGCATATGTGTTAATCAATATGATTATGAATGATGAAACTTGGTATGTTGTTCGTAACACGAGAGGAGTAACAGGTTTTGTTGGTCCGGGATCTAAACCGGTACCATTGACAGATGAAGAGATGGAAAGCATGGGACTTAATGCTACTGTGAAAGCAGACATCGATTTGGCTGTGGGAGAAACAGTAATGGTTACAAAAGGTGTTTGGCAGGATACAACAGGTATTATCACTGCAGTTAGTGAGAAGAATCAGACAGTTACCATTAATATTGACATGTTTGGTCGTGAGACACCAGTTGAGATTAGTTTCACAGATATTAAAAAGCTTTAATAGGCAAGGGTTGTTTAAAACAACAAAATTACAAGGTAAATAAGTGGGAGAAGATTATAGAGTACTATAATTATTCGCCTAACCACAAATTTCAGGAGGTAAGCTATCATGGCAAAGAAAGTAGAAGGATATATTAAGTTACAGATTCCTGCAGCTAAAGCTACACCAGCTCCACCAGTTGGTCCTGCTTTAGGTCAGCACGGAGTTAACATCGTACAATTTACAAAGGAGTTCAATGCTAGAACAGCTGGACAGGAAGGTATGATCATTCCTGTTGTTATCACTGTTTATGCAGATAGAAGTTTCAGCTTCGTAACAAAGACTCCTCCAGCAGCAGTATTGTTGAAGAAGGCATGTAACATTCAGTCTGGTTCAGGTGAGCCAAACAAGAAGAAGGTTGCTACAATTTCTAAAGACAAGGTTAAAGAAATTGCTGAGTTAAAGATGCCTGACTTAAATGCTGCAAGCATTGAGTCTGCTATGAGTATGATTGCTGGTACAGCAAGAAGTATGGGAATCGTAGTAGAAGACTAAGAAGTAACAAATAAAGGCTAAAAAATAGATTATTCCGCAGGATCGTAATAAGTGGGAGGCATTGCATTTTAAAATGAATGCTGTTGAATACTTATTCAACAAATTAACCGATAATACCACAGGAGGTTTTCGAGATGAAAAGAGGAAAGAAATATGTAGAGTCTGCAAAGAACATTGACAGAACAAAGTTATATGATGCAGACGAAGCAATCAGCTTAGTTAAGAA
>CADBNB010000221.1 GCA_902795895.1 uncultured Lachnospiraceae bacterium
GCCTATACTTTTTTGACAATTTTTAAGTAACTTTATTATCTCAAAAAAGTATAGGCTAGTCTATGTACTCACTGTGGAGCGTTTACAGGAAAGGAGTTAGGTAATTTGGATCCTTCATAATATTAAGCAGTCATCTATTCGTGAAATAACCATTTTGCGAATAGATATAAGCTGTTTAATAAGTTGATTGATATTCATAGCCTAAAATCTATCAAAAACCACAAATAAACTTACTAAAATATCTCCATTGATTTATCTAGATTATCACTAGTAATAACCAGTTTTTATATCAAAAAAACAAATAAATCTGGTATTAATTATTTACTTTATTTTGACTATTTATCTATAACCAAAATTATTGTATTCTCGTAAGCAAGAAAACAAAAAGGATGTGAATACAATGAATACTTCAACAAACGTAACTTATGAAAAAAATGTAAAACTATCAACCAGACAACTTTGCCTAACTGCAATTCTGATTGCATTCACTTTTGTAGTTACTCGCTTTTTACAAATACCTATACCTCTTGGATATTTTAATATAGGAAACAGCGTAATCTTAATATCGTGTTTATTTGTTTCTTCCCCCTATGGAATTCTTGTAGGAAGCATTGGTTCTGCATTGGCGGATCTGACATCATATCCGGAATATGCATTGCCAACCCTGATTATAAAAGCTATTATGCCTGTAATATTTTATGCAATCATAAAAATACATAAAGACTCAGCAAAAATGTGTATATTAGCATTTGCAGTTGCAACCTTAATTCCGTTATTTGGATATACATTGGTTGGTGGTATTTTATCAGGTAGTATAACCGCTGGATTTATTCAATTTCCTGGCTTATTATTGGAATATGTTGCAAACATTATAATCTTTTGTAGTGTGTTAAATCCATGTTTAAAGTATCGTAAAATTGTTAATTTTTAATAATAAGCCGGTAAATGTTCGTATCATCTACCGGCTTATTATAGTTATTGTTATTTTTTAATTTTAACTTTTTTCGCTGCCGTATACGCACCATATATTTTATTTCCAGCTGAATCTATTTTGTATGCACGAACTTTTACATAGTAAATAGTTCCCTTTTTCAAACCTGAAATCACCTTGCTAAGTGTTTTTGTCGTATATGTTTTTTTACCAGATGTAAACTTCGCATTTTTTGCTATCATAATCTGATATCCTACTGCTCCACTGACTTTACTCTTAAGAACAACGCTAATTTTTTTACTTGAAACATTCTTCAATGTCTTTATTGTTGTCTTACTAGGTTTAGTTACTTTTGCCCATTTTGCGTAAACAGTAATATCTCCTGTCATTCCATTAGGTATACCATTTATCTTTTCGCTAAATGTCTGATCTGTATACCATCCTTTGAAAGAATACCCCTTTTTAATTGGTTTTACAAATTTCACTTCATTATTTACGTAATATATATACTTTACTTCTGTTGAGGCAAATACACCACCATTTAATTCATATGTAATCTTGTAGATTAAATCAGCATTTGAAATTGGTTCTGGTGTAATTGTAACAATGGGTTTAGCTGTTGGTTTTATAGTCGGTGTAGTTGTAGGTTTCAATGTTGGTACTGTTGTTGCAGGATTTTCCGTTTCTTTTATCGGTTTCTTTGTCTTCATAGGAAGGGTAAATGTAGTAAACTTATTACTTGCTTTGTCGTATTCCATATATCCACTTACTGTCAATCCCGGTTGCATATCCTGTGTGCTTCTCCAAGTACCTGACACGAGAATGGCTGTTGCACTTTCTACATTATCACTACTATAAACATAATAATCGCCATCTGCTGTCATAACCATTCCTGGCCATGCACCATTGTATTTTACTGCACTTTCTCCTTCACCGCTATATAAGTATAAAGTTGGTGCATAATCAAAATCAGATTTCTTCACACGAAGCATCATCTTATATTCCGGTGCCTCTGTCATGGTGTATGTAAACGTTTCAGAAAAGTTTTCGCCCTCTCCTTCTGCCGTTACTTTTACTGTAATCTGATCCCCAACATTTGCATCTTCACCGATTTTTACAGTTGTTTTACCAGTAAATGTTATTGTTTCTCCGCCATCTATAGTATAGCTTGCTTTTGTAGCATTGCTTGCTGTTAATGATAATGTAAACGCTTCCTGAAATGCACAGCTGGCTTTGGATACTGTTACCTTTGGCGTCTTTTTTACAGGACTAGCATTGTATACAACTGCAATACTTCCTGCCGGCACTTCATAATTTAATACACCACCGGATACTTTCACTTCTTTACCGCTGATTTCTTCCGTGTAGGTCCCATCTGCAACCTTATTTAACTTAATATTTGATTTTGAATCACCTAAGTTTATAACAACAACACCTTTGGTTCCTCTTTCAATTACCAGGCAGTCATTTCCACCAAAATTGCTCAAATATTCACTTTCTCCTACCATTGCATTTCGAAAATGATTACAAGCTGCTACTTGAGGATCTTTGAACTGATCATTTCCTTTTGCACCAATCTTATTATTTCCCCAATAGTTTCCCTGTGAACCATTGGAACCATCCGGTCTGCTATAGAATAATGGAGTACCATTTGCTCTGGCTGCCACAATGGCCCAACACATTTGAATATCCCAGTCCGTTAAAAATCCTGATTCATGATTATTGCAATATGTATCATGCGACTCTACCCAGGTAACAATTTTATCTGGTGTAGCATGATTCCAGTTAGATATTCTTCCGATGCTAAAATCCTTATTTCTTATGGCATCTCTTAATGTTCCACCATAAGCACTTCCAGTCAGATGAAAGATTTTGCCATACTCTCCGTCTCTTGAACCAGAAGACTGTAATACTTCTCCATATATAAACAAATCCTCTTTATTATGAAGACTGACACCGTCAACAGATTGATTTCCTAATGCCACAGGCCAAAAATTATTTTTCCATCCATTTTGTTTTGTCTTTTCATCCTGTGGATCATCCGGCAATCCAATGTGTTTCGCCGTATCATATCGAAAACCATCTACACCACAAGCAATAAGATCATTCAGATAATTTAAATAATATTTTTGAAATCCCGGATTTTCAGTATTAACATCTGGCAATCCTAATACCGCACCATTGGTACAATAATATCTTTGTTCCCACTGTGAAATAGAATGAAATCCTTCTCCATGGTACAGTTTATCTTGTCCACCTGCAGCATCTTTTAAAGACTGTGAAACTGAAGCCAAATCCGGAGTTGTATGGTTTGGAGCTACATCTACTATTATTTTTACTCCATATTTATCTGCTTCCTTACACATTTCTATAAAATCATCACGTGTTCCTAATTGATAGTTACCAATTTTCCAATCTGTAGGCTGATAATGATATTCCCATTTTCCTTGACCGTTTTCACTCATTAAGCTCATTCCGCCATTTTCGCCTCTTAGACACTCGTTTGCCGGGCAAGTTTGCACAGTTGTATAACCAGCTTCTGCAATATCTTTTAAGTTTTCTTTGATTGTATTAAATGACCAGCACCATGCATGCAAGATTGCTCCATCTTTTGCCTGGTTACACAATCCATAGTCACTAGAAGCAACCTGCTTCGCATGGAAAACAACGTCCGTTTCTTTTGTTGTGGATTCTGTTTTCATCTCTGATTTGATACTATCATTTAATACCAACGAGGTATTCCATGAAGAATTAATTGATAAGAACGCTGCCATTGTAATACTAATAAGTTTATTTATTTCCATTGTACATCCTCCATTCCTGTTTTATGTTGTCTCGGAGTCTTTTTATACAAGAATTTCAAGATAGATTTTTCTTGGATAACGACTTTCCTGTATATAATTCTGAATAAGTTACTGTTGGGGTTGTTTTTTACTTTAACCCCTGTTTCATTGTACAATGTTCTTTCTATTTATCTGATTTCAATTCATTTATTTGTAAACTGAAAACAAATATCTTAACCCCTTATTTAGTATACTAAACTTTATTTTACGCTTCAAAAGTTAAATGCTTAACTCTATCCAAAACAATCTTCACTTTTTTTTGCATATTGCACAAATGATTAAACCGCTCTAGTGCTTTCCCTTTCAACCAAAGTAACTGGAAGTACAATCATCGTTCCTGCTTCCGGATCTTCCTTTAGTTCCAATAATTTATTCATGGCAGTCTTTGCCCGTAGTGCTCCGTCCTGTCGTACCGTAGTAAGTGTAGGAAACACTTGGGTACACAATGGAGTATCATCAAATCCTGCAACGGAAATATCCTGCGGAACACGGATCCCTTGGGACATTAAGAAACCCATCAGATCAATGGCATAATAATCTGAAACTGCAAAAACAGCTGTATATTTACATATTTTTTCAAGATTTTTTTTGTAAAAATCCAAACGTTCTTCTTTCAACATAGGAATTAAAAGGAAATCTGCACCGTCGCCGTCAAATCCATCTCGAAAGCCCTCATAACGCTCACGATCCGTATAGATATCATTATCGGCTATACATAACACATGGTTGTGTCCCAGACTTTTGAAATGCTGCCCCATTTGAAAACCACCACTATAATTGTCAATTTTTATAATCGCTAAACGCTCGGGATTTTTTTGATACACATCATAAGCCACAAAGGGTACTCTCATACTATTTCTTAGACAAATGTAATCTTCTTCGCAAAAACCAATTAGAATTAGCCCCTCCATGTTCCACATAGATGCAAATTTTACGATTTCTTGAATCTGACTTGTCGTCTTTACCATCATAAATTTTCCTGTTTTCTCAATTTCCACAGACAAATAATTCAGAGATGATGAAATAAAAGCATCTTCCAACACATGTGATTCATACTTATCATGTTGATTTACCACCACTCCAATAATCCCAGTATCATTTTGTGCCATTAAAATTCCTGCCATACTGGGAATATACTGCCGCTTTTCTAAAAGTTCCTGCACACGATGAATGGTCTCTCGGGATACCTTTTTCGTTTTTCCATGAATGACATTTGATACAGTTGCTGCACTTAAACCAAGTTCATCCGCTATATCACTAATTGTAATTTTTTTCTCAGACATTTCTATACTCCTTAATCCTTTCACCGCTAATTCTATCAATTTCCGCTGTTTTTGAACAAAGAGTTTTGCTTGCAAAACTCTAGCGCGACCGCGGGATATAATAATAACTAGCATTTTAAAAAGCCGGCAAATGTTAGTACCATCTACCGGCTTAATTCAATTATTCTTATTTTTTAATTTTAACTGTTTTCACTGCTGTATAAGCACCATATACTTTATTTCCGGCTGAATCAGTCTTATATGCACGAACTTTTACATAGTAAGTTGTTCCTTTACTCAAACTAGATATTACTTTGCTAAGTGTTTTTGTAGTATATGTTTTTTTACCAGATGTAAACTTTGCATTTTTAGCTATCATAATCTGATATCCTGTTGCTCCACCGACCTTACTCTTAAGAACTACACTAAGTTTATTTCCAGAAACATTCTTTAATGATTTAATTGTTGGTTTACCTGGTTTATCAACTTTAGCCCATTTTGCATAAACAGTAATATCTCCTGCCATTCCACTAGATATACCAGTTAACTTTTCACAAAATGACTGATCAGTATACCATCCTTTAAAAATATATCCCTCTTTTATTGGATTTTCAAATTTTACTTCGTCATTTTTATGATATACATATTTTACAGTTGTTGACGCAAATACACCATCATTTAATTCATATGAAATCTTATAAGTCAAATCAGCGTTTGAAATTGGTTCTGGTGTTATAGTTAAAATTGGTGTAGCTGTAGGTTTTACAGTTGGTGTAGCTGTTGCCTTTACAGTTGGTGTAGCTGTTGGTTTTATAGTTGGTGTAGCTGTTGCCTTTACAGTTGGTGTAGCTGTTGGTTTTGCTTCAACTTCTGGAACAGAAAAATCAACCAGTTTCTTAGAACCATCAAACAATTGAGTTTTACCACTCATAGCAATACCAGGTTGTCCATCTGCAGGATAACGGTTCTCAGAAGTTTCATTTTTGCTTTCTGCAAAAATAACATTTCCGTTTAATAAGTTCGTAGGAACTTCATAAACATAATATCCTGTAACTTCATCTTTTTTCATCTCAACACCTGGCCATTCACCATTGCTGCTATTTCCGCTATAAATATAACAATTTACGCTTTTCCAATTATAGGTTGAATTGTCGAAATAAATCTTTGTAACTTCTTTGTTTTCGCTTGTATTCGAATTATTGTTGTTATTAGTATTATCAGTAGAACTAATATTATTAGTTCCTCTTGGCTCTCCTGATGCCTTTTCCAAATAAAGAGTTGCAATACCTTTCTCACCGATTTTTCCTGTGATGTTAGTATATGTAACTGTAAATTCATTTCCTGTAATAGAATCCTTATATGTACCAGGTGTAACAACTCCACTATTATGCTTCATAGAAATCTCACCTGAACCTGATGCTTTAACAACTGTGATACCTGTTTCACGGCAAATAGCAATACATTTTGCATCTTGATCTACTTCGCTACTATCCTTCTGTCCTATCATAGCATTATGTAGTTTATTTACCTCAGCAACTTCAGGCTCAGTAAAATGTGTACTACCTTTTACACCAGAAGAAATCGCAAATTTCGATTTTTCAAAAGGTCTTGATAGATATAATGCTGTTGCATTCGCTCTTGAAGCAACTACGGCATATCCTCTATCCACAATATTCTGATCAATATACGCAGAATTCATACCATATTCTCCGTCATTTGCATATGTATCATGGTTTTCGCTCCAATAAACTAACTTACTTGCATCAATTCCTTTATCTGTCCAAAAACCATCCAATGTATGAACATTTCCATTTCTCAAACGATCTAATGTATCATAAC
Organism: uncultured Lachnospiraceae bacterium; assembly: GCA_902795895.1. Taxonomy (GTDB): domain Bacteria; phylum Bacillota; class Clostridia; order Lachnospirales; family Lachnospiraceae; genus CAG-411. The sequence goes on from CADBNB010000221.1 coordinate 6,876, forward strand.
CATAAGGACTATCCGAAACATTAATATACTCTGAATACTCTTTCATAAGCGCAATTCCAGACTCATCCATTCGCTCATTTGGACTACCTAAAATTTCACCATAATTATACAAACCGGTATCAGTAACAACTTTCCAAAATTCACACCCTTCCGATGGAAGCTCGATGTGTTTTGCCGCATCCCAACGAATACCATCTACACCGACACCTTTTAATTCCTCAACATATCCTTTTACTTTATTGTATACATTTGCACTAGCTGAATTCAAATCAGGCATTCCGATTTCACCCTTTGTAATACCTTCTCTTGAATCATATCTTGCTTTTCCAAAACTATGATAATCGCTACCACCGTCTAATCCATCATCTCCCCTGCCTGCAGTATGGTTTGCAACAACATCTACAATTACTTTAATACCATATTTATCTGCTTCTTCACAAAGGCTCTTTAACTCATCTTTATTTCCTAAAGGATTGTTTGCAATGTAAAATCCGCCCGGCTGATATAACCAATACCATGAACCGCCGTTACCCGGCTGAGCTGGTGAAGTTTGTACAGATGTAAAACCTGCTGCTGCAATGTTTGGTAATTCATTTTTGATATCATTATATGACCAACAAAAACAATGTAAAATAACACCGTCCTGAATATTTGTAGCGAGTTTACTACTTGATGTATTTGAAGCTGATATAGTATCAGCTGCTTTTGATTGAAATAACTGACCAGGTGTCAATGATGACACTGCTAAAGATAATGCCATAATAGTTGCTAATTTTTTACTCTTTCTCATTAAAAAAAACCTCCTTCGTAATTTCTGACGAAATTATGAATATTACTCTCCTTATTATTGTGATTTCATTTTCATCACAACAGTGACTATTATAGCAACTAAAGTTAGAATGCACAATATTAAAAACATAAAAAATATTTTTTTATTCAATATAACCAAAAATAAAGCAACTTTTTAGATGCAATGACGATTAATCCATAACAAAGAGTTTTGCTTGCAAAACTCTAGCGCGACCGCGGTATTGCGCAGCAATTAACTCCACCTCCGCGGTCTGCGCATCCTCGCGGAGCGTTTTTATGTAATAGGAAATGGCATCGCAACACGCAATGCCATAAATTTTATCTCTATGAAAATGTAACCATTTGTTACTTACAAGCTACAAAATCAGCCAAAGCTTTGCAAGCTTCTGATTCGTCAGAGCCTTCTGCAGAAATTGTTACAGACATTCCTTCATCCCATTTAATAGCCATAATTCCCATAATACTCTTCATGTTAATCTTAATGTTGTCTCTCTCAATCATGAGTTTAGAATCGTAACAGCAAGCTTTCTGTACAAGCTCTGCTAATGGGTTCTGATATTTTTTATAAATGTCTCCAATAACAATACTTTCCTTAATCATTTGATGTACCTCCTTAGTAAGTAAAATATCTCATATCTTAAATACCCTTTTATAAGTTTCATTATAGATTATATCGGCTTCAAATGTCAATGATTGACAGTAGATTCTTTACTTATTTTAAGAAACCGTTAACAATCTGCTCCTCTGCTTCTTCTTCTGTCAATCCTAATGACATAAGTTTAATTAACTGATCACCGGCTATTTTTCCAATGGCAGCCTCATGTATAAGCTCTGCATCCACATGACAGGCATCAAGTTTTGGAACTGCAACTACATGGGCTTTATCCATTATAATCGCATCACATTCTGCATGACCTTTACATGCATTGTTACCTATAATCTTAGCGTCAAAAATCTGTTCTGAATTGTCTTTCGCAACGGAACGTGAAATAACGTCTGTGCTTGAGCCTTCACCATTTAAGTACACTTCATAAATACTTGTTGCAGTTTGCTTATCATGTGTCATTAGTCGCTCTCTCACGATTAAAGTAGCATCTTTATCCAGTTCAGCTTTCGTAGTACGGATGGTCGAATCTACGCCTCGAATCTGAACCATTTCCATTTCAACATAACTGCCCTCTTTTTGATAAACTTCCGTTACAGGGTTTAAAATACGTTTTCCTGTTCCTTCACCCTGACCATAATGTTTTTCTACATATTTTAATTTTGAGTTCTTACCAATAAAGAAACGATGGATACCGTCATGTTGTGAGTTTTCTTCTCCTGGATTATGAATACCACATCCTGCAATAATTGTAACATCACAATCATCACCAACAAAAAAATCATTGTATACCATCTCTGTAATACCACTCTTATCCATAACAACCGGAATATGAACACTCTGATTTTTGGTACCATCCTTTATCTTTACATCAATACCACTAACATCGTTTTTAGTAATGATATCAATATCACTTGTTGTGTTTCTGGCAGCCATTTGACTATTTGCACGAATATTATATGCACCTTCTGGCATTTTATGAAGGTCTGCAATCTCTTCTAATAATTGTTTTTGAATTGAATCTAGCATTTTTTATCCTCCTTAGAAAGCATTCCACAAGAAGACAACGCTTGAGATGTACCTACAATTTTAGGAAAAATTTCATCCTTTGCTTTATGTGCTTCTACTTTTCCGTCTTTAATCATTACGATTTCATCTGCGATTGCTAAAATACGTTCCTGATGTGAAATAATCAATACTGTTCCTTTGGCAGATGTACGGATATTTTCAAACACAGAAGTTAAATGCTGAAAACTCCATAAATCGATTCCTGCCTCAGGCTCATCAAAAATAGAAACTTCCGTTCCACGTGCTAAAACAGTAGCAATTTCAATTCTCTTTAATTCTCCTCCGGATAAACTGGCGTTTACTTCACGATTGATATACTCTTTCGCACACATACCTACCTGAGATAAAAATTCACAGGCTTCACTGATGGAAAGTTGCTTTCCTGCAGAGAGACGTAATAAATCAAGAACAGTAATACCTTTAAAATGCACTGGTTGCTGAAAAGCAAAACTAATACCAAGCTTTGCACGCTCTGTAATGCTCATATTTGTGATGTTCGTTCCATTATATAAAATCTGACCACTTGTAGGTGTTTTTATACCCATAATCAATTTTGCAAGTGTCGACTTACCACCACCATTAGGGCCGGTAATAACAACGAATTTTCCCTGATCAATCTTTAAATTCAGGTGATCAATAATCGTCTTTTTTTGATTATCTTCCTCCACAATAAAGCACAAATCCTTTAATTCTAACATAAATATGCTCCTTACTTTGTCTTCAAATGTATATCAAATAGTTAAACTGCTATCACTAAGTAGTATAACTAAAAGTAATCATAAAATACCTTTCAACCATTTATATCATATAATCATAGGAATTGCAACAAAACCTAATCTTGAGAATATGCAACAAAATAATTAAAAAGTGAAATTTCCAGGTTGTTTGGCAATATAAGCTTCATCATCTAATCGTTCCTTATCTAATCCTTTATAATACGCACTATTTACCATAGCTTTTTTATGTCGATAATAAGTAGCAGGTTTCATGCCAATCTTTTCGTAAACTTCTCTATCAGTCATACTTTGGTTCATCGAAATAATATCTGAATACATATACATTTTAAATGTGCCATCATCAAAAGTATACGTGCTTTTTTTATTTCTTCCTGCACCTCGATTTACTACACTCTCATATTTATCCGGTATCACAGATAAAACCATTTCTGTATCATCCATTGATAATTCAAATCCAGCCTTTTCCAATAGTTGCTGCATCTTTTTATAATTTTTTAAATTTGCATATTCATGTTCTCTCTTTTGTGACACAGTAAATCGCAATGAAATCTTTTCATATTTATCATTCTTGTCTCTTAATAACTGTTTGTGCCTTAATTTCAATAAAAATCAACTCTTTTCTTAAGTGTTCTACAATTGTATCATATCAACACATTATTGTTCTACAATAAAAGTCTATCATTTTTAATTTTGATAGTCAAATACTAATCATATGTACTGCCATCATTTTTTAATTTGATACGCAGAGATAGGTAGTCGCTCCTATATTATTTACTGTGATACATCATTATAAATCAAATTTACTATCATTTTTAAATATGATAGTGTTTTGCAGATGATACTAAAATCAAAAAACTGAATATTTAATATAAAAGATAATTGCCCCAGTTGACAATAGATGAATAAATGTATTTTTATCAGAAATCATATATTTACTTTAAATCACGCCAGGCAAAGCATTTTTTTCTACCACGATATAACAGGTATTGTTTTGGGTTCTGTTGATGTAGTGGATTTATTTTCGCTCATAGTAGTAAACGCATAACCGTTTGGTTACTATCATAATTAAAAACGATAGAAAACTAACAAAATACATCTTACTAAAGCAAGATTATTATCCGCTATTGCTGAGACTTTGAATATTGTATTTTTCATCTGTATACTATGGACGGCTTTTGAAATTTTAACTATAATAATATTTAGGAATAAATTTGACATTCTTGCTCATATAGATTAATTTTTCACGTATACAAATAGAATTACATACATGCAAGCAAGCATTCGTTCTGATTTGCCTATGGAAAACATTTTTAAATATATAAGTTAAATGGAGACCAACTATGAAAAATAAAGATACATACTTTGCACAGCAGCAAAAAGAAAAAACAAAACAACTAAATACCTTGATTAAGCGCTTACCACCATTTGCCGTGGATTATTTTAATCATATAGATCAAAGTACTGCAATCAACACACAGGTAGCATACGCCGGTAATATCATTTTATTTTTAGAATTTTTGATACAATCCAATCCAGTGTACAAAAACTACCATACAACAGATTTTCAGTTAAAAGACTTGGATCAGCTTTCTTCTTCAGATATTGAGGAATACAAAAGATATTTAAAGGTTTATGAACAAAATGGTCACGAATGGACCAATGGTGAAAAAGGTATATCAAGAAAAATGTCGGCACTCCGCAGTTTTTATGGTTTTTATCAGAAACATGAATATATCGAACATAATCCGACTGTTTACGTTGATATGCCTAAATTACATCAGAAAGAAATCATCCGATTAGATCCGGATGAAGTTGCATTATTATTAGACTTTATCGAAGATGGTAGCGATACTATGACAAAACAGCAACAAGTATATCACGAAAAAAACAAAGTGCGGGATTTAGCAATTTTTACACTGTTTTTAGGTACAGGAATTCGTGTATCAGAATTAGTTGGATTAGATATTACAGATGTTGATTTCAAAAACAATTCCATAAAAGTTACCAGAAAAGGTGGCAATGAAATGTTTGTTTACTTTGGTGCAGAGGTTCAGGAAGCATTAGAGGACTATATCGTCAGTGAACGGTCGCATATTACGCCTGTTGACGGACATGAAAACGCTCTCTTCTACTCTACTCAAAGAAAACGAATCACAGTAAGAGCTGTACAAAATTTAGTAAGCAAATATTCATCACACATAACCACAAAGCACATCACGCCTCATAAGTTCAGAAGTACCTACGGTACTACTTTATACAAAGAAACTGGCGATATTTATCTGGTAGCTGATGTACTAGGACACAAAGACGTTAATACAACAAGAAAACATTATGCTGCCCAGGATGACGAACGAAGACGTAAGGCAGCCACAGCTGTAACATTAAGAGAGAAATAAAACATAAGTAAAAAAATGTTCTTTATTTCCGTAGTAAAAAAGTTAATACAGTAATAATAATTTAGAACTTTAATGATATTATTAGTTAAAATAGTAAAGGCTAAATATTCTTCTACATTGGATATTTAGCCTTTTTAGATAATTTTATTCTTTAAACTCCACAACATGCTTTCGCATCCATAGAGGCATTAGATTTCTCTGGCATTTGTAGTTCGTTCTTTCTTTAATGGTAATATGCTCAAAAAATGATTTCCATAGCGTTGTATATTCGTCTTCACATTCTTCGGAATGATTTAATTGTTCAAACTCATCATCCGTTAGTCTTCGAATGTAGACTTCCTCCTCTTTTGGATGAATAACTGCAATTTTTCGCACGTCATCAATAATCATCCAATGTTCCGACGGCATACGATCTTCAAAATGTCTGGATACAAGATGAGCCACGTTACATTTGGGTTCAAAATGAGCAATATATACTTTACCATCTATAGAAGAAAAACGCATAAATTCACGGAAAAAATGACTTTCATTTCCTACTTTACGCCGAGCTTCTAAAAGTCGCATCACAGAGTCTTCCGTAAGCATATGGTTTACTTTTTCACCAACTCGAAAACCTATTCTTAAATACCGATAGATAGAATCTAACAAGTCTTCTTCTGCCAAGCAGGCATAATACACTCGAATATAACTTTCGTCGGAAATCTTATTTCGGATGGCTCGAACAACTTTTTCTGCTTTTATTGAATCCGCTTCTACATGAATATATTCATCAAACAAAGTTCCCTGTAATATAGGTTCTCTTTCTAAACGCATGTTGTCATGTCCATTTTTTATCGCCCACTCCCAAGCGTGGTATATACAAGTCATAATAGCTTCAAAATCATTTTCACATGTAAATACAATCACCCCGATGCACCTCCAAGATTAAAATCACTAAATAGAGACATCTGTCTATTTTGATTTTGATGTGCTACCTGCCAGTTATCAGACCTGTTTAGCGTGATCAATTGATTTAGAATGTATTTTTCTTCGATTGGAATATGATACATCATCTTTCCGCTACACGTTAAAAAATAATGTGCTCTTTTTAAAACAACTCCAATTTTCTTTAAATGCTCAAAGGTAAGTGTTCCATATCTTCTGGCAGACACAATTCTGGCTGCCGATTTAGGACCAATACCAGGAATTCGTAATAATACTTCATAAGAAGCCGTCTGTACTTCAACTGGAAACATCTCTAAGTGTCTTAATGCCCAATCACACTTGGGATCAATCTTTTCGTTAAAATTCGGCCGATCTTCGGAGAGTAATTCCTTGGCTTGAAATCCATAAAAACGAAGCAACCAATCTGCTTGATATAAACGATGTTCCCGTAACAACGGAGGCGCTGTATCTAACGAAGGAAGTGCGCTATCTTCATTGATAGGTATATATGCAGAATAAAACACTCTCTTTAAATCATATGTCTGATATAATTTTTGTGTTGTCTGAATCAAGTGAAAATCCGTCTCGTCAGTTGCACCTATAATCATCTGGGTAGATTGCCCAGCAGGGGCAAATGCACGCTTTAAATGGTACTTATCGCGTGTGTTTGGCAATAGTTTATCTGCAGATGAGCCATTAGAAATCACCGTATTCATTGTATCTGATAAAGATAGTTGTTCATTCTTCATCTCCATTTTCAGATTATTATTAGAAAAAATACTATTATTTAAATATTTATTACCATTGCTTCGTTCCATACGCGCAGATTTTCCAATAGCTAATCGATGGGTAGCTATTGTATCACTTACTAATCCCATGGGTGTCATAATCGTCTCAAAGCTCTTATTTGGTGCTAGTTTCTTCAAACTTTCTTCTGTAGGTAATTCCATATTAATGCTGATACGATCCGCTAAATAACCAGCAGTTGCAAGTAGTTCTTCCGGCGCACCTGGAATACTTTTTACATGAATATAACCATTAAACTTATACTGTGTACGTAATAAAAGTAAAGTTTCGCAGATGCGCTCCATAGTATAGGCGGGATTATTTATAACACCGGAACTCAAAAACAATCCTTCAATATAATTTCTTTTATAAAACTCTATTACTAATTCACAGATTTCCTTAGGTGTGAATGTAGCTCTTGGCACATCATTGGACTTACGATTGATACAGTATTTACAATCATAAATACAATGATTTGTCATAAGAATTTTCAACAAAGAAATACATCTTCCATCTGCAGCAAAACTATGACATATACCACAGGCTCTGGCATTCCCAAGGAATCCTTTCTTTCCCTTTCTATCTACGCCGCTGGAAGTACATGCAACATCATACTTTGCCGCATCAGCTAATATTTCTAATTTTTGATTTAATGAATAATCACATAATTCGAACATATGTTTATTATACAAACATTTGTTCTTTTTGTCAAGCAAACATGTTTCTTTGCAAGTAAACATACTTTTCATTATCTTGGGTTTACATATAAAAACAGTTGATTCTGTATTCGTAATCCTCTATAAAGGGCTGTTTACTCATACGAAAACACTTTTAATGAAAAAAATGAACACAATTTCAAATGAAAGTGTGTTCAAATATTTTCCTATTTAGTTTAAAGTTTTATACTCTCTGTTCTTTCACTATTTTTTCAAGTAAATCCAATTCAACAGCCGATAAATCCTGAGAACGTAGGTACTCTGCAATAAAACTTTCAAATGAACCGCCATAAAATTTATTGATTAAATTCAAAGTCTCCATCTGCTGAACCATTCTTTTAGAAACTGTTGCTTTACAAATAAACCCAGGATCTTCACGAACAATTGCGCCTTTATCAATCAAACGTTTAATTACCGTATATGTAGTGTTTTTTTCCCATCCTACATATTCCTTTATAATCTTTGCCATATCTTTGGCAGCTAATGTCTTATTCGACCAAAGCAATTCCATAATATTAAGTTCGCCTTCGTGTAATCGTAATTCACTCACTCTATGTGCCTCCGTTTTTGGTAATATTGTAAATGTCCACATCTTTAAGTTTATTCTACTATACTAGTATAACTTTATTTTTTGAGAAGTCAAGTGTAGTATTGAATATTTTATCGCAAAACAAAATTCTACTTTTGTAGAATTTCAAGAAGATGATTAAAATAATCTGGTAATGGTGCCTCAAACTCCATATATTTCTTTGTTGTTGGATGAACAAACCCAAGCACCCTTGCATGTAATGTTTGTCCTTCAAGATTATATGGGCATTTTGCAGGACCATATACATCATCCCCTAATAAAGGGTGATTAATACTTGTCATATGTACACGTATTTGATGTGTTCGACCAGTTTCTAATTGGCATTCAATATGAGCATATTTTCCGGCAAGATTTTCTAGTACCCGATAATGGGTAACTGCACGTTTACCGTTATTATAATTAATTGCCATTTTTTTTCGATCTACAGGATGACGTCCAATAGGTGCATCAACACTCCCCTCTTCCACATTAAAACAATTATAAACAATAGCATTATATTTTCTTGTAATGCTATGTTCTTTTAATTGTTCCGCTATAAAACGATGTGCAATGTCATTCTTACAAATAACAATAGCGCCAGTGGTATTTCGGTCAATACGATGAACAATTCCAGGGCGCAAAACTCCATTAATGCCTGACAGATTATCTTTACAATGATATAAAAGTCCATTTACAATAGTTCCAGAATAATGCCCTGCAGCAGGATGAACTACCATATCTTTTGGTTTGTTTATTACGATAATATCATCATCTTCATATAAAATATCCAAATCTATTTTTTCAGGTAAAATGTCCATTTCTACTGGTTCTGGTATTTCTAATTCTATTACATCACCTGAGACCATTTTGTAATTTGATTTTACAATCTTTTCATTTACTATAACCGATTGATTCTTTATGATTTTTTGCAGATAAGAACGGCTCATATCAGGAAGTAGTTCTGCTAAAGCTTTATCAACTCTCATTCCTGCCTGCTTACTTACAACAAACTGCACTTTTTCTCCCATTGTTACACCTCTTCTTTTTCTTCTGTAATTTCATTTTCTTTTTTTTCAAATACAACTAAAAGAAAAAGTACGATTGCAGCACAAGTAACATACATATCTGCCACGTTAAAAATAGGAAAATTTATAATTGGTACATAAATGAAATCAATGACGTATTTTCGAAATATACGATCAATTCCATTTCCTACAGCACCTGAAATTATAAATACTAAAGTCCAACAAATTAATGATTTATCCGGTTTATTGAGCATACGCATAAGTACAACAATTAAAGCGATTGATACAACCACAGATAATATACCTAATGCTAAAGTATTTCCGGAAAAAATACCAAAGGCAGCACCTGTATTTCCACCTTCTAGATATCTCAACTCAATAATATCCCTAATTACCTTAAAAGGCTTTTTACCCTGCAAAAAAATTTGTGCACCTACTTTTGTCAATTGATCAATAACAACCAAAACCACAATTAAGGCAATTGACAATATTTTTTTCATTCTTTTCTCCTTTCAATCTTCTCAATTTTAAGTAATTAGTCAAGTTGCTCTGCCACATAAGAAAAGCCTTCCAACATTTCTTCCTGAGTAACTGTATCATCAATGACAGCATGTCCAATTCCATCTAATAAAATAAACTTAATCTTTCCTGCGTCCATTTTTTTGTCATTTTTAGTTGTTTCAACTACCATATCTGCATTTAATCCATTAACAGAAACTGGCAATTCAAATTTCTTCAATGTTTCAGTAATAGTATCTAAATCGTCTTTTGAAATCATGTTTCTTTTATACGACATATATGCAGCAGCAACCATTCCGATAGAAACACATTCTCCGTGAAGCAATTGAAAATTCATTAATTTCTCAATGGCATGACCTAATGTATGACCAAAATTTAATGTTGCACGAATTCCTTTTTCTGTTGGATCTTCTTCTACAACAATTCTTTTGTTGTCACAGCTTTTATAAATCATATATTCTAATGCTTCAGGTTCCATATTCATCAATGCCTCTACATTTTCACGTAACCACGCATCAAATGGTTGATCCTGAATATAACCATATTTCGTAACTTCACCAAATCCACTATGATATAGTCTAGGTGTTAATGTCTTTAACGTACTAGTATTGATATACACTGCTTTTGGTTGTTTAAAAGCCCCAACCATATTTTTGTAGGCATCAAAATCTACTCCTGTTTTTCCACCAATACTACTGTCAACCATAGATAAAAGCGTGGTTGGAAGCTGAATAAATGAAATACCTCTAAGATAAGTTGCAGCTACATAACCTGTTAAATCGCCAACAACACCGCCGCCCAATGCAATCAGAAAATCCTTACGGTCAAATTTTGATTCTATCAAGTATTTATACAAAGACTGTACAGAATTCAAATTTTTGTATTCTTCCCCAGGATGCAATGTAAATGTCTCAACTAAACTTGAATAATCTTTGACAATTTCAACTACTTCATTCATGTAATGTGCGCTAATCGTAGTATCCGAAACAATGCAAACTCTGTGTCCTGAAGTTCCTAATTCTCTCAAAACACTACCAAGTGCTTTATAATCGTTTTCAATTCTAATATCATAAATTGGATTTCCATTTTCCTTTACATTTATAATTTTGCTCATACTTACGTTCTCCTTTTTCTTGCAATGAAAACTACTTTAATCTTCTAATTCCTGCTCAAAATCGCTAAAACTTTTAAATTTATGATTATCATCAGCTGACATTGAACTATAACTACGCGGGCTTTCCATTTCACGAGTCAAATTATTGTGATTGTCTGCGTTCTCATCTTTTCCAAGCGCTGCTAATGCATCAGGTGAAAAAGAATGTACTTCAAATGATTTTGTCTGTTCAAAAGTATTTTCATTTGAAGTGTTTTCAACAAACACTTTTTCTTCCTGATTATTACCGTTTGAACTAATCTGCTCAATGTTGTCTCCATTTGAATGCTTCTCGAAAGAATCTGAAGCGTTCATTGGTTCTTCAGAGAACACTCTTTCATCTTCCAGTCCCAAATTTCTTAAAGTTTCTAAAGACACAGGATCATCATCCTCATCTTTTTTATGCAATTGAGCAATAAAATCTGTTTCTTCAAAGGATTGTTTTTTTTCTTTGAAAATATCTATTTCTTCATTTTGAGAATTTGCATCGCTAAAAGGATATTCAATTTTTTTTACTTCAATACCCGATTGATTGTTAAATCCTTTTATAGCAAGTTCTTTTTGTTCACTCTCTTCTTTTTTTAAACGTTCAAGTTGCTCTCTTTCAATTCTTTTAAGCTCACTTTCACTAGTCTTAATGTTATTATCGGATAAGCCTCCCATAGTGTTCCCATTATCATTCTCAGGTTCATTTCCTTTGAAGGCATGTATTGTATCTTCTATTTTTTTATCTAATGTTACAGAATTATAACCTTCAGAATTATCAACATTATTAGCAACATCAAAAGAAAAATCTTTTGTACTATCATATGCTTCTGAATAATCTATCTCAGATTCTGTATTTTCCACACTGTTTGAAACATTACTTTTTTCTGAATCGTCACCTGCTTCATCAAAAGATTGAACAGTTTTCTCACTCTTAGGTTCAAAAAATGAGAAAAACTCATCCGGATTCGATGTTTCAAAACTATCTTCATTTCTAGATTTAGGTGTTTCTTCTAAATTTTGCAAATCTGTTTCATCATCCGCAAAAGGATCTTTATAATTATCAGACATACTCATTTCTTTGAATTCATGAACTTCAACTACTTCACCACGCCCATCAATATAGACTTGTTTTTCCTCTTTATTTCTCGTTTCATTTTCTATATTAGAGCTTGGCGTAGGAATTGGATTAAAAACATCTTCGTCAACGCTATACTCATGCTTTATTTTGTCAAATTCGTTATTTTCTTTTGAACCATTTTTATCAAGCCCTTGTTTTAATGTTTTCAAAATCGGAGCATCCAAATTATAAGCTTCACTTTCCAAAACATTCATTTGTGCAAGTGCCAATTGTTTATATTGCGACTTATACTGCTCATACTGCTGAACTAAAGTCATAATCTGCGAATGGATACGGCTTAACTCAGCATTACCCTCAACAATGGCTGTTTCAACCTGCATTTTAGCTTCCTTAATCATAGTATCCGCTTTTCTGTTAGCTTCTTTTTCACACTCTTCCGCCTTCATTTCTGCTTCACGCGTAACTAATTCCGCTTTTGCTTTTGCTTCTCTTTCCATTGCTTCTGCCTTCACTTCAGCAGCATGCACAGTTTCAGAAGTAGTTTTTTCTGCTAAAACAAGAGCTTTTTGAAGTGAACTTTCCATATTCTTATAATATTGAACACCTTCACTTAAAACAGATAACTTTTCTTTTAATTCCTGATTTTCGCGATACAACGCATCATATTCGTTACGAATTCCCTCAACATACTCTTGTGTGGCTTTTTTCTTATATCCACCAATTCCTGATTTAATATGTTCTGCAGATATATCTTCTGCTCGTATCATAATAACTACCTCCCTAAATGTATTTTCGAAGCAATACTTTTATTTTACCTTTTTTAGTCTCGCCTTGTTCTCTTTCGTATAAAAACTTACCATTTCCTCTCACAGAAACAATATCTCCCTCTTTTAAACGATAACTGTTACTGTTAACTAAAATTCCATTCACATATACCTTTTCTCCTGAAATCAAGGAAAGCATCTTGCTTCTTGACGATTGAAATGCAATAGAAATTATAGTATCTAATCGTACCGAAGAAACAGTCCCAGTAATTTCTTTGTATTTTTGTTCAAAAGGAACATCATGAAAAACTGGTTCGCATTTTATTTTAGTGTGTTTCACTTTTTCTAAATTTGTACAAAAAAAATCCGTCATAGATTGTTCCACATATACATAGGCGATATCTTCATCAAACATGATATCCCCTACTTTACTCCGGTCAACACCCAAATTTAATAATGCCCCTAAATAATCTCGATGTGATAATTTTTCTGCAAACTTTAAATTTGTCGGGCATATTTTCAACATACCTATTGGAAATTGTTCTCTTTCAATTGAAGCATTCGAAAAACAAATCATTTTTCTTTCAGCAACATCATTTCCACCCCACACCAGATAATTTACAGGTGGAAATTGCTTTTGTATATCAAATAACAATGTTTGTTCTCCCAACGATAAAAAATCAGAACAAACAGGATAATCTTTATAACAAGCTGTGTTAGCAAGTTCTAATATTCGCTTTTTAAATATATTCTCTTCTTTTTCTTTCTCCAAATATAGTTCTCCTCCACAAAATTCAAATGTTCTCCCAAAGTCTTTCGTGTCATATTTTGAGATAACTATTTATTAAATAACCATATTCCCATAATAGTAGGATTACATACCAAGAAATCTAATTTAATAAAATCTATTTTTCATCCTAATAGAACAAATGCCATCTCTATTTCGGATATAATGATTTACCCAAAAAAGTAAATTTCATATGAAAAGGCTCTAAACTCTTTGGAAACCCAAAATAAGCATAGAACCTTTTCGTATCCAACAAACTAAGCAACATATAAATAAATTGCTTAATTCAAGTTATTAAAATTGCTTGTTGATTGTCAACGTATTCTTCTTGTCATCAGGTAATAAGTCTAAATAATCGCCGGAAATATCAATATTTGATGGTGCAAAAATGAAAATGTACTTAGAAATTCTATGTAACTTTCCGTCAATTGCAAAAATGCATCCAGAAATGAAATCCATAATTCTCTGTGCATCATCAGCATCAAATCCTTCTAAGTTTACAACACATGCTCTTCCGTCTAACAATACTTCACAAACCTGCTGTGAATCTTCAAAAGATGTAGGTTTCACAATACAAACTTCCAAATCTCTGCTTGTATTTCTCATAGGAACAACTTTCGTTCTCTCCGAACGAGAAAAACGTTCTCTCTTTACAGGAACTTCTTCCTCCTTTGTCTGAGTACGAGCTTTTCTCTTTGGAGACTCTTCTTCGGCCGCGACTGCATTGTCAACAACAGGCTCTTCTTTTACATCATCAAATTCATCATATTCATCGTAGTCATCATCATCATTTACTCTAATATAATCCAAAATACTACTAACTAATCCTGCCATAATTTCATTCTCCTATCTCACTAAATATTATAATTTCTCGCACCGAAGATACCAGTACCTACTCTCACCATAGTAGCTCCTTCTTCGATTGCAACTTCATAATCTCCTGTCATCCCCATAGATAGCACTTCCATGCTTATATTATCGGATGTTTGTTCACGCATGTCAATAAAAAGTTTATGTAAATTTCTAAAATGTTCCCTGTTGTCTTCCGGATTGTCAACAAAAGGTGCAATGGTCATCAGACCTTTTACTCGTACATTTTTCATATTCTTAATCTTTGCAAGTAATTCTGGAACTTCCTCACTACTTAATCCAAACTTGCTCTCTTCATTAGCAATATTCACTTCGAGTAAAATGTCACATACAACATTCTTCTTTTGTGCTTCAGCGTTAATTTGCTCTGCTAATCTTAAAGAATCAACTGAATGAATCAAATAGGACTTATCTACTATATATTTTACCTTATTTCTCTGTAAATGTCCAATCATATGCCAATTTAATTTTTCAGGAATTACATCAATTTTGTCGCACATTTCCTGTACTTTATTTTCTCCAAAATCTACCATACCATGTTCAATTGCTTCGCGTAGCATTTCTACCGGTTTTGTCTTACTAACAGCAATTAAAGTAACTTCATCTCGACTTCTTCCAGCACGCTTACATGCAGCCAAAATATTTTCTTCTACAATTTTTAAATTTTCCTTTATCATAATCACGCCTACCTTCGCTTTGTCTATTTAACCTTTATAATTGTTTATCAAATCGTTTTCCGTAACTGTCTTTGCATCAACGATTATATGATCAAAATTTGAAATACTGTCAGTCAATCCATCTTTAACAATACAATATTCCGAATTTTTATACAATATTTTTACATATTTAAAGATACAATATCCCAAATTAATATTATAAATTCCTTTTAGTTTTCTGATTTCACTAAGCTGATATCTATCCTTCGTTCCATTGCCATGAATCCACTGCCCTGGTTCGAAACTGTTCTTGTCTACATAAACCATGTTATTTGAATCTTTAAAATATTTTGTAGTTTTAACAAATTTATATTCAACCTCACCAGATTTATTGTATTCTTCTGTAATCAATCCATCATCGCCACTATCTCCACCAACAGTAAAATATTCCTCTGGTACAATATAAAATTCTTTACTAACAATTGAAGATGTTGGAATTTTTAATCCCTTCACCTCATTTAAGGACACTTTTACGTCGATAAAACGGTCTGATATATATTGATTTTCATATCTGTTTAAATCAACTTTAGCAAAATACTGATCATCTTTCACAAACAATTCATAAGCAACATCCACACTAATATTTTCTCTTGTAAATGTTAATTTAAAATAAGAATTTGCATTTTTTTGCTTATTGCTTTGCTCGCGTTTTTGCAATTCTTCATATAATTTTTCAGGCAATTCAATCACAAGTGTCCAGTCATCAGAAGATGTGATCTTGTATGCTGCACTTCCAGCTTTTACTTTTTTTGATGTACGTAATGTCTTTTTTTCATAATTAGCATACACAAAATCTTTTGCCCCAATATCTTTCCAGCTTTTATTTTCATAACCATCTACCATATAGGAAACAATACCACTTTGACTTGCAACTACTGTTTGATACGTTCCATCTAAGTTGTGTTCTGAAAGTATTTTCTGAATATTTTCAGATAATGCTGTGGTAGAAATTTCCATCACCGTATTTTCAACATCATAAGCAAAATCCGAAACTGATGAATAATCACTATAGCTATACGCTTCATGAAAATCACTAATATCATTCCATAGTAATTTTCTCTGACTCCTTGTTAATGTGCTGTTTTCTGTTGAAGAACTAAGCAAGGAATAAATCTCACCCGTCTGGTCTAGTGTATACACCGGACTATTTTTAGCTATGCGCGAACCATCCGCATAATAATAATTTAAATATCCATCATCCGATGTAGTAACAATCGTTTCATCTCTCAGCGCTATGGCTGAACAACCATATTCATTTGAAATTTGCTTTTCATTCACTTCATATACAGAAATTCTTGGTTTTCTCCAATAAATAATAAATGATATTGCAATATATAAAATAATACATATAAACGCAACAGCACCTAAATTCACGCGGGGCTGTCTGCGTAATCTTCTAACTTTTCTTCTGTTACTCAAGAAAAAAACCTCCATTATTACACTCTCATATATTTGAATGCTAGCACTGTCAGAATAATTAACTTTACTTAATCCCAATCACTTAGCACATTTCCTGATTTATAATAATTCTTCACAAATTTGTAAAGCATCAAATCCAACTATGATTATACTATTATCTTTCATAAGAATCAACAAAGGAACTCACAAAGAGTTCCTTTCATCAATTTCACAACATTTTACAAATGTACAAACTTTATTAAATAAAATCTATACATAAATTATCTCATAATTTCTCGCCAATCCAAGTCACCACGATCTAACGCTTTTACAAGCAATTCAGCTGTTGCTAAATTAGTCGCCAAAGGAATGTTATGAACATCACATAAACGAACTACATTGTTAACATCAGGTTCATGAGATTTTGATGTTAGAGGATCACGCAAGAAAATAACTAAATCGATTTGATTATGTTCAATTTGTGCTCCTAATTGCTGTTCTCCACCTAAATGTCCTGCCAAATATTTATGAACAGAAAGATTTGTTGCTTCTTCAATCAATCTACCTGTCGTCCCTGTAGCATAAAGCTCATTTTTACATAATATTCCTCTATACGCAATACAGAAATTCTGCATTAATTTCTTCTTTGCATCATGTGCAATAAATCCAATGTTCATACTACACCCCCTATATCATCTTTCTTTAAAAATATATCACAATTTAATAAAAAAATCAATTTTTTTTAACAATTTTAGTTATTTATTACAAAAAGCTTATTCCACTTCGATCACCGGTTCCATTTTGCATTCCAATATTCAATACAATACCAATAGAAATAGCACAACACATAGCGGAAGTGATACCTTTACTGATAAAAGGAAGCGGCAATCCTGTGTTTGGTAAAATCATAGTTGCAACACCAATATTTGCAAAAACCTGGAATATCAGCATCGCAGAAATTCCCATAGCAATTAAATATCCTTTGGTATCTTTACATCTTCTCGCTGTTCTTATACACATAAACACAACAATACATAGTAATGCTAACAAAAGACAACTTCCTACAAATCCTATTTCTTCTCCAATGACTGTAAATATAAAATCGCTTTCACATACACTTACATTTCCATAGTTTCTTGTAGAAATCTCTCCTTTTCCAAGTTTACCAAACAAACTTCCTGAGGCAATTGCCAATATCGATTTATTTTGCTGATAATTCAATCCCGTCGTATACTGATCAGGATGCTGATATGCAACTACACGGTCAATCTGATATCTAACATTTGAAAGAATTTCATTTTCACCAAGCCAGTTATAGACTACTGGTAGCTGAACAAACCACAGTCCCCCTATAATTAAAGGTACCGTTACACAAAAAAATGTCAGCATGATTTTATACGATATTCCGGCACTAAAAACCATTACTAAAAAAATAAATACAATTACCAAACTTGATGACAAATCTGGCTGTATCAAAATACATGCAATAGGCACTAATGCCAGTAGCCCTCCTAGAAAAAATGTTTTAAAAGAATCCATGTTTTCTTTGTTTTTTGCAAAAAAGACGGCAAGCATCAATATAATACCTATTTTACAGACTTCGGACGGCTGAAGAGTAAATCCAGGAAATTTCAACCATCTTCTTGCATCAGAATCTCCGGTACCACCAGAGGTTCCCCAAGGTGTCTGAGTAGCCAACGCCAGTAAACTTACAGATATATAAATAAAAACCGAAATATCACATATGACTTTATAATCAATTAACGATACTCCAACTGTAATAATCAAACTTACAATAACCCAAATAATCTGTCTTTTAAAAAATGATGCTCCAACAAGCGGATTATAAAAAGCACTCCCCGCATACTTCACTAAAAACGCACCACAAATCTCAAGAAAAAAAACAATAAAAAGTAATGCAAAATTATACTTTTTCCAATCGTATTGTTTAAAATTAAACATATCACATCAACCTCAATAACCCAATCTTTAAATTGCATTGATAAAAATTATATAGGCCGGACCAAATAACGAACATTTGCCCCAGCCTTAACCTTTCAAATGTTGCTGTTCAAACACACATTCGTAATGTTTAAATCATTATTCCGCTTTTTTTGTCTTCATATCACGAATCGGAATATTTGCAAATAATGCTGGTACAGAAACACCTGTTTCATCGGATTCTGTTGTAGAAATTTTGATATCCATAGCTTCCATATCAATTTCCATATATTTAGAAATCACCTGAATGATATCGTTTTTCATTTGCTCCATAATTTCTGGAGAACAATTTGCGCGGTCAGAAACAAGAACTAACTTTAAACGATCTTTTGCCACGCTACCAGAAGATTTTTTCTTAAAAAAGTCTGCAAATCCCATGTTTCAATTCCCTCCTAGTTTTTCTTAAATAAACTACCAATCTTTGAAAAGATGCCGTTTTTGCTATTTAAGTCTAACAAAGGAACCTCTTCTCCCAACAATCTGCGGCAAATATTCATATATGCCTTTCCAGATAATGCATCAGAACCTACAAGAGGCTCACCGTTATTTGTTGCAACGATAATCTGCTCATCATCAGGAACAACACCAATCAAATCAACACCAAGAATTTCAACAACATCATCACTTGACATCATGTTATTGTCTTTTACCATCTGTGTTCTAAGACGGTTTACAATCAAATGCGTCTGTTTCATTTCATTTGCTTCTAAAAGTCCGATGATACGGTCTGCATCACGAACAGCAGAAACTTCTGGTGTTGTAACAACCAAAGCACTATCAGCACCAGCAATGGCATTTTGGAAACCTTGCTCAATTCCGGCAGGACAGTCCATGATTATGTAATCAAACTCCTCTTTCAACTGATCTGCTAACTTTTTCATCTGTTCAGGACTAACTGCTGATTTATCCTTTGTTTGTGCAGATGGAAGCAAATACAATGTGTCATGTCTTTTATCTTTAATTAAAGCCTGTTTAATACGACAATTTCCCTCAATTACATCAACAAGATTGTATACAATACGATTCTCCAATCCCATAACAACATCAAGATTACGTAATCCTATATCGGTATCGATAAGTACAACTTTCTTTCCTAATTTTGCCAATCCAGTTCCTACATTCGCTGTAGTCGTTGTTTTACCTACGCCACCTTTTCCCGACGTAACAACAATCACTTCACCCATAATTTGATTTCCTCCAAATCTCTACATGTTTATTTCATTTAAAACATCCTTTGTAACAGGTTCAATTAAAATCTGATCGCCCTCTACAAAAGCTATTTTCATTTCTTGTGTCTGCCCATTTTCCTGACTCAATAATTTTTTTTCTTTTTTTCTTCCAAAGAGTGCAGACCGCTCTTTGAAACTCTTTCCTTGTTTATCAGGAGCCCTTGCAATAAAATCAGCAATACGAATCTGAATGGGTTCCATACCTAATGCAAGAACAAATGTGTTTTTGTTCCCGCCTGCTCCCGCATATGCGTTTCCTTTCAAATGCCCCAGAACAATAATATTACCTTTAGAAACAACCTTGGCACCAATGTTTACATCACCGATTACCACAATACTTGTTTCAACTTCAAGAACCTGACCTGAACGTAAATTTCCTTTATAAAACTGCCCGGTACTTGCGTCTTCCTTCGTTATAGCTTTCTCAACAGCTTTTTGAAATACTTGGTCAAGTTTTTCATCTTTAGAAACAACACACACAATGTTTAAGTCAGAATTTTCCTCGATGATTGATAACATTTCTTTTTGTTGGTCATCGTTTAACTCCCGACCTTCAAAGCTAAGTGCCATATTTGCTTTTCCAAGAAATTTAGCTGTTTCCTTAAACTTAGAAGCGACTTCCTTTTTTAGTTTTTCATAGGACATCTCTTTATCCAAAACCAAAACGATACCTGATTTATTTCCTTTAATCATCACTGCTTTGTTCATTAAACTACATCCCTTTTCTTCTTAAATAACTGCAACCTCTCATATGCAATTTTTAATTTTATTTGCATCTTATAAACATTCACTTGTCTATTATACCAAAAAAGTCCGTATGTTCAAACGTTTTTTCATATCATCATTAATCTGTTCGAGCACTTGACACCGAAAATACTTCTTCTGAATTTAGAATCTTCGAAAGTACTTCTTCCTTCTTTTTATCCGTTGTGGCGAAATAATACTCATAAATATCACTTGCAACCCTTGCTGCATTTGCCGAAGTGTATCCATAAGGAATAACAACAGTCGTACAAATACGTTTTTCTAAAGATTTATTATATGGTGCAAATGAAATAAACAAACCAATATTTGGTCTTGACTGAGTAACCTGTGCTGTACCTGTTTTTCCTGCAACATCAACACCACGCTTCTTCAAATCAGTAAAATATTGATCAATACTACTGTTTGGACCGTTTACTACATTATACATTCCTTTATATACAGCATTCCATATACTCGTTGAAAAACTTACTTTATTAAGAATTGTAGCGTCTTTTTGCTCAATCACATTGCCTTTCTTATCAGCAATATAATCAACTGTTGTTAAATTATAGCAATTTGACTGGTTTGCAAGAGTTGTAGCATATCTTGAAATCTGTGCCGGAGCATATGCATTTGTACTCTGTCCGATTGCTGCCGTAACAGGATCTGATTCTGCCTGTTCATATGCAATCTGAGGTGATAACTCAGAAGATGATATTCCCGATTTTTCACCAAATCCAAACATTTCAGCATATTTTTTTATTAATGCCAATCCTTTTTTCGGGTTTGTGCTATAATCACTCATCTTCCATCCTACCGTATAAAAGAATACGTTACATGAATTTGCAATACCGCCTGATACATCTAAAGACCCATGTCCTGGTAAATACCAACATTTATGTTTGATTTCCGTCTTTGTAAAAACACCACGACAAGAAATGCGTTCGCCCAAGGAAATGGTTCCCGAATCCAATGCTGCAATAGCAACCAATGGTTTATATGTGGAACCTGGAGCATTTCTTTCCTGAACTACACGGAAAATCATTGGTTCTGACTTATCTTTTAAAACTTTGTAGTAATACTCTGAATTAACTTTATTGGCAAAACGGTTAATATCATATCCCGGATAAGAAACACATGCTTTCACATCTCCATTGTTTGGATCTGTAATTACAATTGAGCCGGAACAAGGATCCAAAGCCAATTGAGCAGGGGTAATTTCCAATTTTTTGATTTTTTGACGAATAAAATCATATGCACCGATTTTGCCACTATTTAACTGGTCATACTTTGTCTGATCATATTTAATAACTTTTTGGTCATATAAAATCATACAAAGTTCTCTACCAGTAATCGCATGAGAAGATTCTACCAAATAATAACAGATTTTTTTATAAAAACCTTCATCATCTTTTAAATTATCAAACAAATACTCTATGATTTTTTCATATATTTCAGTACTACTATAGTATTCGTCACCAATATCCAATACAGAAGTATCAACCCAGCCACTTTCAATACAATACTGTACATATTGACTTAAACTTATGGTACGTTTACTTTCATCACGGTAAGCAATATACATTTTATCTTCCGTATTCATCTTGTTAGGCAACAATACACCTAAATCTTTTAAGTATTCATAAATATAATCAATATATTCCTGGTTTTCCTTTGATAAACTTCTAAGTGGAGTTTTATTATTTACATCCAAAATCGTCTTTAGTTCTTTCAAAGCACTTTTATATTTTGAACTTATTTTCGTATAAACATTTTTTTCTGTTGTTGATGCTTTCTTACGATTCATACTTTCAATATCAATTACATTATTATCCAGTAACGCAAAATAAACATCATAGATTGGAATTACCAAACTGTCAGATTTTGAACCAGCATAATTTGTATTTCGAATTTTATCTAACAATATATTTGACAATTCTTTTTCCAACATTTTGTAACAGACTTCCTGTAATTTGGAATCTATGGTTAGATAAACGTCATTACCTGAAGAAGCTGCAACTAAACCAGATATTTCCATTACTCGTCCCGTTTTATTTACATGGAGTTTTTCAGAACCACAATTACCATGCAGCACATCTTCATATTCTTTTTCAATACCAGTTTTTCCAATTTGATCTTCCATAGTGTATCCTGCTTTAGAGTATACATTTAACTGATTTTTGGAAGTAACTGTTTTATTGGTTATTTTTTCAATTTCAGTATCATTTACCACCCCGGTATATCCAAGTACATGTGAAAAATAATAAGGCATCGAATACTTACGATAATAATCATTTTCCACATTAACACCAGTAAGCTCAGCTTTATTTTCTTCAATTGCAACACGTGTCTGATCATCAATATTACTTGCTATTGTTACATTCAAGTATTTCTGAAAACGATTTAAGAATAGTTGATAGCGAATCGCAACAATCTGTAATGTGTCTTCATAAGAATACTTTAATGTATCTTCAAACTTAACTTCTGTCTCTTCAGTCTCCTCTGTCTCTTTATTGTCATTTTTCTTATCCTCAATATTTAATTTAAATTGTTTCACAAGATATTCAAAAACATCTGACGCAGTAGCTTCCAATTGTTCTTTCGTTAATTCTTTTATTGATTTTTGACCATAAACTTCTCTTTTAAAGCTAAGTAATGCATTATCTTTCGCATCAAAATATAATTTTCCCTGTTTATTTTGTTTGATTTCAAAATCAACATCAATATCACAATTATATTTTTTTAACAATTCAAGCAATTTAATAATAATTTCATTTTTTGTTTCATCATCCATACCATCTACATTTTCCATAACAACAGAATATGCTGTCTCATTGTATGCAAGTTTTACGCCATTGCAATCATAGATGTTTCCACGAGTTCCTTTAATCCAATGTTGTTTCTCCGTAGAAATATTGCTTGAGGATGTGATTTCCTCTTTATTAGCAATTTGAAGATAAAATATTCTCGTGACTAATGAACATATCAATACAATATATACGATAATAACCGGGAATGTACGAACCTTTCGAACCCGGTCAAACCAATCTTTTAATAATTCAAGCATTTCTTATAGTCCCTCCTCAAATTCTTCATGTTTTTCAATCCGTAAATTGAGTCCATATAGAAGCCGATACATGAAAATTGATACAAGAAGCGTGTAAACAACCTCTGGTAAAATAATATGCCAGATATAATAAAACACCTGAAATCTTCCACGTAGCAAAAAATTTATCACATAAAAAGCAAAATTATATGAGAAATCACTAAGAGCGATTAAAATAATCGGAACAGAAAGCTCATCTCTATAGTATATCTCACTACACATTCCGACTATAAAACCAACCACTACTAAAAGCAATGCATTCATACCAATCAGATCACCATATACAAAATCTTCTAAAATTCCCGCCGAAAAGCCAACATACATTCCCACTTTTCGACCGCGCATATACGCAAAGGAAGCTACTACAATCAATAATAAATTTGGAACTTTACCAACAACAGCAAAATATTGACAAACAGTTGTCTGTAGTAAGAAACAAATAATAATAATTGCTGCTGTGACAAAAAAACGTTTCATTTACAAAGCCTCTTTTCTATGTATATACTATAATACTAGTCGTCCTCTTCCGTATCTAGTTCCTCTTTTAACTGTTTAATAATAAGCACTGTTTCCAAATGTGTAAAGTCAACAGCTGGTGTAATATAACCAGTTCTGGTATTAGCGTTTTCATCTTTTACAACTTCTTTGATATAACCGATTAAAATACCCTGATGGAATTTGTCACTAAGATAAGAGGTAACTACTTCTGCTCCTGCCTTATATTCAATCTCTGAATTATCCATCTCAGAAAACTCTAACAAACCTTTTTCCTGTAATGTTAAGTTTCCACTAACAATACAAGTCTCATTTGTCTTAAGAATCATTGCACCAACCTTACTTGTATCATCAATGATAGAACGAACCTTTGACCAGTTTTTTCCTGTTTGAGTAATAATACCAACAAGTCCACCGCCCGAACTGTCTCCAGCCATTACGTTCATACCTACTTTCATACCGTCTTTAGAACCTTTATCAATTTTAAATACGCTGTACCAGTTTCCTGCATCTTTATCAATAACTCTTGCAGCAACAGTATCATAACTGGCATATTTTTCGTCAAGTTCAAATAACTTACGCAATTCTGCCAACTCATATTTTTCCTGCTGCAAAATTTTGTTTTCATAGTTTACACTGTTTAATTGTTTTTTTAATTGCTTATTTTCTTTCATCAATTCATTCATAGAT
The DNA here is from genome assembly GCA_902795895.1 of uncultured Lachnospiraceae bacterium. Lineage (GTDB taxonomy): Bacteria > Bacillota > Clostridia > Lachnospirales > Lachnospiraceae > CAG-411. The sequence goes on from CADBNB010000221.1 coordinate 32,048, forward strand.
TTAAAATTATCAGTCTTAGATGTAAAAAAGGTTCCGACTGTATTAATGCCTTTTTGCATTGGCGATACAACCTCGCCTACTGCACCGCGAATCGGAGCATAAAATCCTTTAAATAAAAAGGATGTAATAATCAATAACAAACATAAAACTAAAAAGAAAATCAATACCACTTTTGGTTCAAGGGTGAATTTCGTTCTTCTTCTCATTTTTCTCAATTCCTTTCGAAATAGTTAATTTCTATCTTTTAACTGCTGATGTCAAACGTAGTAATTTACGATTTTCTGCGATTTTACCCAATCCATTTACTACAGACATTTCAGAATCCTCCACAATATTTACATCAAGACGTGTTTCATCTTTAATAAACTCGGCTAAGTGTTTAATGTGTGCAGAACCACCGGTAATGTACACACCACCGTTTACAATATCTGCTGAAATCTCAGGTGGTGTTCTCTCTAAAATAAGACGAATTGCCGAAACAATGCTTCCCAATGGTTCATGAATAGCATCCGATACTAACTCTGAACTTACGTTAACTTCTGACGGTAATCCACTCACCAAATCTCGACCAAATATACGCATAGAAACATTTTCCGGATTGCAGGCAAAGCCCAACTCTTTTTTTACATTTTCCGCGGTTTTATCACCTATCACAAGATTATGTTTTCTTCGTACACTGGAAGTAATCAATTGATCCATTTTATAACCACCGATTGGAATTAATTTACTTAACACAATACCTTCCATGGAAATAATAGCTACTTCCGTAGTATCAGCCCCAATATCTACACACAATGCACCTCTGGTGCTTTCGATATCAATGTCCATCCCTAATGCTGACGCCAATGGTTTTTCCACAATAAATACATTTTTTGATTTTGCGTTAGATCTTTGTATCAAATCAAAGAATGCTCTTTTTTCAACTTCTGTGATATCCATTGGAACTGCAATTAAATAATCTGAACTTTTCACTTTTCCGTTGTAAAGTTGTTCCAAAAGCGAATCTAACAATAACTGCATTTTTCCTATGTCTGCAATTACGCCATTTCGTATCGGTTTCGTCACTTCGATTTGTTCCGGCGCTTTACCAAGCATGACATATGCATCATTACCAGTAGCTACCACTTTCTTTTTCCCTTTTATGGCAATGACATTTTTTTCGTTCATGGCAATCCCGGCGCCTTTTTTATATATTTTAACGGCATTTGTACCAAAATCAATACCCACAATTTTCTTTCCCATTTTTTCAAAAAACTCCTTCCGTTCCCCCTAATCAGAAAACTAACATATTTTCTGACTCGAGATGTATGTATTTCCTATTACACCTCTTTTTGTTTTAAATGACACTTCATCCAATAAAACAAAACTCTTTTTTATAAACTCCCCTGTTCTAAAAAACTCCAATAAGCATTATCCCCCAAAATAATATGGTCTATCAAAGGAATACCAACCACATCACATGCTTCTTTTAATCTAACTGTCAATGTTCTGTCAGCTTTACTCGGTGTTACGTCACCACTTGGATGATTATGAAGTAACACAATCTGAACCGCATGATAACGAAGCGCATTGATAAGAATCTCTCGCGGTTCCATGATTGTTTCATTTACCGTTCCTTTAAATATCACAAAATCTTTGATGCGATTACACTTTGTATCTAATAACAACAAAATCACTTGTTCCGTGTCTAAATATCTCATATCCTCCATATAATAGTCAGCTATCATGGACGGACTAGACAAACATGGTGTTTTTCCTTTTTGCTGTTTATGCATTCTTTTTGCAATTTCTGTAATACACAGCAATTGTATCGCTTTGACTTTGCCTATTCCTTTTATTTGCATCAATTCATCCATCGTAAAATGATTTAATCCATACAATCCTGAATCTGTTTCAGGTGCATTTAAAACCCGACTTGCAAGTTCAACAGCTCGCTCGCCCTTTGAACCTGTCTTTATAATCACTGCCAATAACTCTGCATCCGAAAGACTTTGTACTCCAAATTCTTCACATTTTTCATACGGTCTTTCTGATAATGGCATCTCTTTCAATGATAAATGTTTCATATATACGCTCTCCCTTCACAAGAACGTATATTACCTCTCAAAATTTTGTTCTCAAATGAAAACCAAATTAAATTGTAACACAAACAGCTTCATTTGTATACCGTTTCAAACTATTTTCAAAAACCCTTTGCAAAATTTTACAACGTAACCAAATTCTTTTGATGCATTCTTTCAAGGGACATCATAATACCATATTTTGCATGATACCATGTAAGTCCACCTTGGAAATAAACCGCATATGGAGGTTCAATTGGCGCATCTGCACTTAATTCAATGGATGAGCCCTGTACAAAAGCACCTGCTGCCATAATAACATCAGAATGATATCCGGGCATTGCCCAAGGTTCCGGCACTACATAACTGTCTACCGGCGCTGCTGCCTGAATACCTTCACAGAATGCAATCACGCCTTCTGCCGTTCCAAGAGTAACCGCCTGAATAATATCATGTCTGCTTTCACTGCCATTTGGAACTACTTCAAAGCCTAATTTTTCATAAATATTTGCGGCAAAAATAGCTCCTTTTAACGCACCGGAAACAACCTGTGGTGCCATAAAAAATCCCTGGAATAATTGCTGATTAATACCAAGAGTCGCCCCAACTTCTTTTCCAAGTCCCGGTGCGGTCAAACGATAGGCGCACATATCAATGTATTTTTCTTTACCAACGATGTAACCGCCGATTGGAGCAAGTCCACCTCCCGGATTTTTAATCAGAGAACCGACACACATATCTGCTCCCACATCCGTTGGTTCTATTTTTTCCACAAATTCTCCATAACAGTTATCTACCATACAGATAACATCCGGTTTGATTTCCTTTACAAAAGCAATTAACTTTCCAATCTTTTCCACAGACAAAGTAGGTCTTGTCTGATATCCCTTGGAACGCTGAATGGTAATAAGTTTTGTTCTTTCGTTTATGGCATTTTTAATACCTTCATAGTCAAACTCTCCGTCCGGTAATAAATCTACCTGTGCATACGTTACTCCATACTCTTTTAAACATCCCGGAGTATTGTTATCCCCAATTCCTATAACACCTTCCAATGTATCGTAAGGCTTTCCTACCGGCGATAAAATTTCATCTCCCGGTCTTACATTTGCTGACAATGCAATGGTAAGGGCGTGCGTGCCACAAGTAAGCTGTGGTCTTACAAGGGCAGCTTCTGCATGAAACGTGTCAGCATACACACTTTCAAGAACTTCTCTTCCTAAATCGTTATAGCCATATCCTGTGGTTGCCGCAAAATGAACATCACTCACCTTATTTTTTTGCATTGCTTTAAGTACTTTCAACTGATTAAACTCTGCTGTTTTATCAATTTCATAAAATCTTTTTTCCAAACTTTGCTCAATGCGACTGCAAAAATTTACAACCTCCTTTGATACATTTAATTCTTCATACATTTGCTCTAAATTCATAACTACGAACCTTTCCTTACTATTTTTCCATCTATTTTATAAATTATACATAAATTTCAAATTCTCATATTCTTGTGTATTCCAATACTGCCCTGTTTTGTAAAACTCATTATAAGATATGCTTTCTTTTTAATTCTTCCATACAGAACGCCATCTGTTCTTCTGATGTTTTGTAAATATCTTTGTCAAGCCAGGTAACATCCGTTTCTCTCTTAAACCATGTAATCTGTCGTTTTGCAAAATGTCTGGTGTCACGTTTTAAAATGTAAACCGCTTCCTCTAACGTAATTTCTCCTTCCAGGTAGGCTACGATTTCTTTATAGCCAAGTCCCTGCATGGATACCAAATCTCTTCCATATCCTTGGCTAATCAATGATTTTACTTCTTCTACCAAACCGTCCTTCATCATAATGTCTATTCGTTTTTCAATTCGATCATACAAAATCTTTCGATCCTGATTTAGTACGAAATACACATAATTAAATGGGGACTGTTTTTGCTTTTCGTTTTCATTGTGTTCCGAAAATTTCATTCCCGTCTGTTCATAAAACTCAATAGCACGAATTACTCTTCGAACATTGTTTTGATGAATAACCTCTGCACTTTTCGGATCAATTTGTGCCAATCGTTCATGCAATGCTTGCGGACCATGAACATTTGCAAACTCCTCTAGTTCTTTTCGGATATCCGAAGGCTCTTCTTCCTTAAATTCCACATCTTTTAAAACAGCCTGAATGTAAAACCCTGTACCGCCTACCAATATTGGTATTTTCCCTTTTTCGTATATTTCATTCATATACTTATCTGTATACTCTTTAAACTTCATTACATTAAATTCTTCATCCGGCTCAAACTCATCAATCAGATAATGCTTTACCCCCATCATTTCTTCCGGGCGTATTTTTGCTGTTCCAATATCCATTTTTTTGTATACCTGCATGGAATCGGCAGAAATAATTTCACCATTGATGGCTTTTGCAAGCTGAATGGATAACTCCGTCTTCCCTACGGCTGTAGGACCTGTTAATACGACAATTGGTCTTTTATCGCTCATAAAAGCCTCCTTTCTGACTATGTTCTCACGATTTCCTATTCATCAAATTTTTCAAGAACATGCTTATACAATTCGCTTAAACTTCTTCTCAATTTCATATTTCGTCATCGATACAATAACTGGTCTTCCGTGTGGACAATGATAAGGATTTTCAAGTTCCATCAAATCATCAATCAACGCTTCCGCTTCTTTATAGGACATTTTCATATTACCTTTGATTGCCGCCTTACAAGACATAGATGCTACTTTCTCAAGAATAATATCTGACTTTTTCACATCAATTTCTTCTGCCATTTCATCCAAAAGTTCTGTCAATAATTCTGTTTGTGCCACACCATATAAATTAGCAGGAACCGCGCGCACCGAAAATTCCCGACCGCCAAAAGCATCAATTTCAAATCCAAGACGTTCCAATTGTTCCTTATGTTTCTTTAACGCCTGCTCTTCCCTCATACTTAATGATAAAATAATTGGGGGTTGTAACATCTGGGAAGCTATGTTTTTTTCTTCTAACTGTTTCATAGTTCTTTCAAATAACACTTTTTCATGGGCTGCATGTTGGTCAATCATAAACATCTGATCCTCGTATTGCACAATCCAATAAGTGTCAAATACCTGACCAATGATTTTATGATGTTTTTTTGCATCCTTTGTAAGCATGGAAGCTTCTTCTTTCGTTTGAAACAACTGCTCCTGCGAAGAATTGGTCTTATCCCAAATAACAGTTTCTTCTTGTTGTTTTTCATTACTCTCAGCTTGCTTAATTTCGGTATTCGTCATTGATTGAGTATGATTTTCATCTTTAGACTTTTCGATAATTGGCTGACTATCATTTTCCGTTGCTTCATTTATTTTTTCAATAGTTTCCCAATTCTTTTCCGTCTCTTGAGCTTTATCTGCCTTTTCACCAAATGAACCATTTAGGAAACGTTCCAGATTATCTGAAGCTTTTTTCTTAGCCTCCTCCAAAGACGAGCTTTCTTTCTGTTCTTTAGCAAACGTTCTTTCTTCCTTTAGTTTTTCCTGCTGCTTTTTGATTTCTTCAAACTTTGAAATGACCTTTGCAGCTTCCACGAACTGTTTTCCAACGCTACCGGTCTCATTTTCTGCACGTTTTCTTTCAAATGGTTCCGGTGTACGTGTCTTTGACTGTTCTGTTTCAACTTTAGCTTTCTTTTCCTCTTTTCCAAGAGTCACCGAAGGAATCATATTTTTTCCTGCCAAAGCGTCAGAAACTGCATGAAACACATCATGAAACACCTGCTGCCCATTGGTAAAACGTATTTCCATTTTTGCAGGATGCACGTTCACATCAATAAAATGACTGTCAATGGTAAAACTAAGAGCCGTCATAGGGTATCTGTGTTGCATCATATAAGGCTTATATGCCTCTTCAATGGCTTTATTGATAATGGAACTCTTAATATATCTTCCATTGATAAAATAATTCATATAATTTCGATTACCGCGATTAACAACCGGTTTTGCCACAAAACCTTCAATACCGATTACCGGTGAATTTTCTTTTAGTGGAACTAAATTTGAGGTAATATCCCGTCCAAACACATGGTAAAGCACATCTTTTACATTGCCATTTCCTGAAGTTTGTAGTTTCAACTGATTGTTATTAATAAACTTAAAGGAAATGTTTGGATTAGAAATCGCCATTAGTTCTACCAAATCATTTACATACGATGATTCCGTCTGGGCACTTTTCAAAAATTTTCTTCTTGCTGGCACATTGTAAAACAGATTTCGAATCACAAAAGTTGTTCCTTCCGGACATCCCACATTTTCAAAGGACTGTTCTTCTCCGCCATGGATCACATAGCGTGTTCCCGTGAGTTCTCCTCTTGTTTTTGTCATTAGTTCTACCTGCGCCACAGCACCGATACTGGCAAGTGCCTCCCCGCGGAAACCAAGACTGCTCACAGACAATAAATCCTCTGCCGAACGGATTTTACTTGTTGCATGTCGTTCAAATGCAATACGAACCTGTTGACTTTCGATACCGCTTCCATTGTCTGTAATACGAATCAAATCGATACCGCCACCTTTGATTTCAATCGTAACCGCTGTAGTCCCTGCATCTATGGCATTTTCAATCAATTCTTTCACGACTGCCGACGGACATTCCACTACTTCACCGGCAGCAATTTTATTAATGGTTCCCTGATCTAACAATCGTATTTCCGGCATTTATATTTCCTCCTTACCAGCGTTCTTTCACCTTTTGCTGTATCTGATACAATTTGTTCATGGCATCCATTGGTGTCAATGCATTCATGTCCAAATCTCTTAATTCCAGCAAAATATCTTCTGTTGATGGCATATTGGCAAAACCATCAAAAATAGACATTTGATTTGTAGGCTCTTTCGAAGCCTTTTTTATTTTCTTCGGTTGCTTCACTTCAATCTGTTTTGTCTTTTCAATAATGTCATTTTCCGTAAGTTCAGCAACGATTTCCTTTGCACGTTCCAATACACTTTCAGGCACTCCTGCAAGTTTTGCTACCTGAATACCATAACTTTTATCTGCACCGCCCTGAATAATCTTTCGCAAAAATACAATATCATCTCCAGATTCGCGAACAGCAATACAGTAGTTATTTACACTGTCTAATTTTCCTTCCAGTTCTGTCAATTCATGATAATGGGTGGCAAACAACGTTTTCGCACCAATTAACTTTGGATTTGCAATATGTTCTACCACTGACCATGCAATGCTAAGTCCGTCAAATGTACTTGTTCCACGGCCAATTTCATCCAAAATCAAGAGACTATTTTTCGTGGCATTTCTTAAAATATTGGCAACTTCCGTCATTTCCACCATAAATGTACTCTGACCAGATGCCAAATCATCGGATGCTCCAACTCTTGTAAAGATACGATCAACCACACCGATATTAGCAGCTTTTGCAGGCACAAAACTTCCAACCTGTGCCATCAAAACAATGAGAGCCGTTTGTCTCATGTAAGTAGATTTTCCCGCCATGTTAGGACCGGTTATAATTGCAATTCTATGACTTTCCTGGTCAAGATAAGTATCATTATCCACAAACTGGTCATTGTGTAACATCTGCTCTACAACCGGATGGCGTCCGCCTTTAATATCAAGGACACCTTCTGTATTGATACTTGGACGTACAAAATTATTTCGCTCTGCAACAAGTGCCAGAGAAACCATGGCATCAAGACTTGCGATAGCTTTTGCCGTTTGTTGGATACGAAGCATCTGTGCTGCAATCTTTTCACGAATTTCTACAAACAATTCATATTCAAGGGCATATAACTTATCTTCCGCTCCAAGAATTACATCTTCCAATTCTTTTAACTCAGGAGTGGTATAACGCTCCGCATTTGTAAGTGTCTGTTTTCTAGTCCAACTTTCCGGCACAAGATCTTTGTAGGAATTGGTAACTTCCAAATAGTATCCAAACACTTTATTAAACTTAATTCGAAGATTTTTAATCCCTGTATTTTCTTTTTCTCTTTCTTCAATTTCGGCAAGCCATCCTTTTCCGTCTGTCTTTGCTTTTCTAAGTTTATCAACTTCTGCATTGTAGCCGGTTTTAATGATGCCACCTTCCTTAACGGCAATTGGTGGTTCTTCTTCAATGGCTGCTTCAATCATGCCACAAATATCTTCCAACGGATCAATATCTTCATAAATCTTCTGCAAATTGAGAGACTTTGCATCCTCAAGTAATGTTTTAATCGGTGGAAGCATAGATAATGACGACTGGAACGCAATCAAATCTCTTGGATTGACAGATTTGTACGCCACTTTTCCAATCAATCGTTCCATATCGTAAATCGGATTCATATACTCTCTGATTTCTTCTCTCGTAATGGCATCATTGTTTAATTCTTCAATTACATTCAGACGTTCTTCAATCTGACTTTTATCAATCAACGGCTGTTCAATCATTTTTCTGAGGCAGCGGGCGCCCATAGCCGTCTTTGTCTTATCAAGTACCCAAAGAAGAGAACCTCGTTTTTGTTTTTCACGCAAGGTTTCCACCAATTCAAGATTTCGTCTGGTTGCACTGTCAATCACCATATAGGCACTGGAAGTGTACACATTGATTTCTGTGATATGGGCAAGGGCTGTTTTTTGAGTTTCCAAAAGATATTGCATCACCGCTCCGGCAGAAATCTTACCAATGGCATAATCTTTTACTCCAAGCCCTTCCAAAGCTTTTACCTTAAACTGTTCCATCAGGGCTTTTTCACACATATCCTCGTCAAAAAAGCGTTTTTCCAATGTAGAAACCGGAATACTCAAACGTTCCTTCAAATCATTGATATCAAATCCGGAAATCTGAAATTCATCATTGCAAATGATTTCCGATGGCAAAAATTTAGAAATTTCATCATTTAATTGTCTCTTTGTTTCAACCTGAGTCATGTAAAAATCACCGGTGGTAACATCCACCGACGCAATACCGAAACAATCGGATATATATACAATTCCCATAAGATAATTATTTTTCGTTTCATCCATGGCCTGAGTATTTAAATTCGTTCCCGGCGTTACAATACGAACAACCTCACGTTTTACAATACCCTTTGCAAGTTTTGGATCCTCCACCTGCTCACAGATGGCAACCTTATATCCTTTGCTCACAAGTCTGGTAAGATAACCATCCACTGCATGAAATGGGATTCCGCACATAGGCGCACGTTCTTCCAATCCGCATGCTTTTCCTGTCAATGTAATTTCCAATTCCTTTGACGCGGTAATTGCGTCTTCAAAAAACATTTCATAAAAGTCACCCAGACGATAAAACAAAATACAATCCTTATATTCATTTTTTGTCTCCATGTATTGTTCCATCATCGGTGTTAATTTTTCTGCCATTTTGTATACCTACACTTTCACTTAATTAATACTTTTCCATATTCCCGTATCCACAAAATCACTTGCCATGGCTTCTGCTTTATCAATAATGCTCTCATCATATCCCATCATGCCTAATAATTTAATGGCATTTCTGGAATTTGCTCTGCCTTCATAAAGCACATAGTCAAATAAAACTTCTTTTTCAACGACTTCTTCCTGAAAATGGTAGTTGTCGTACTGTTTTTCTAAAATATGCGTCAGTTCTAAATCATGGGTAGCCGCAAAACAGATGGCATTACTTTCTGATAAACTGTTAAGAATCTGAGCTGATGCTGCAATTCGCTCGATAGTATTTGTACCACGAAGCACCTCATCCACAAAACAAAGTGTCGGCAATGTATCATCCACTTTATTTAAAATTCGTTTTAATGATTTAATCTCCACTATATAATAACTTTCATTGTTTTTCAAATTATCCGTAAGCGCCATGGAAGACAACACTCTGAAATAGGATCCTTCGTATTTGTTTGCCGGAACGGTATGAACCGTCTGAGCTAAAATCGCACAAATAGCCATCATACGGATAAAGGTCGACTTTCCTGAAGCATTAGAACCGGTAAGCAATACAGAATTTTCTGCATAAATACCATTTTTTACTGGTTCATCAATCAGTGGATGATACCCACCCATCACAACAATTCTTGGCTGTTCCAACGGATGAAGATCAGGAATACAATATCCTTCTTCCTCTAAATATGCGCGGAAAGAAGCAATTGCAACTGTCGAATCCAAATATCCTAACAAGTCATACAATTCATTTAGCTCATCAATTCTTCCGTGGACTTTTTTCACCATAGAATCAAATTTAATCAAATCCAAATGAAACAGCATTCGGAAATAATCCAAAAAAATATCAAAAAAGGATCCTTCCCCACGCTTACTGTCAATAAACACTAAAAATGCGCCTCTCTTAAAATCCTTAAATCCATCAACCAGCTCGTTGATTCTTGCAAAATACTGGTCTAAATGAGGAACTCCGCAATCTGTCAAGTTTTTCGCATTTTCAAGTATTCGGATAATGTATTTAAAGACTTGAAAATAATTTTTTATCTTATCTTTTCTTCGAAAATAATTGATAACATTGTTGATAACACAAATTACCATCATAATAATTCCGTAAATAGGCGATATGATATTAAAAACAGACAAAGCAACCAATATCACAGAAATAACCAAAGAACTACACATAAGTATGCTGGCTATCGGACTATGAATAGGTATATCGCCCGCCATATTCATGTATTTATAAAGAGAAAAGCCTTTCACCTTTCCCATAAGGCGAAATCTGGTTTGCAATTGATTTCTTTCCTCATTATGTTCCTGCAAATAAGAAATCAATTTCTCCTTCTTCTCTAACTCACTAGAATCAGTCTGAAGTTTTCGAAGGGTTGCATACAGATAATCTTCTCCCATGTTACTCTGGGTATTATTAAGCAACATAAAAATACTATCCATATCAAGATCATTCCATGTAATATCATCTACATCTTCTTTTCCCTGATTTGCTAAATAATACTCCTTGATTGCATTTAGCTTTGCATCTGTATAATCTACATCTGGAATTTTTCCCCATTCCCTGTTATTTCTTCTTGCATACTTTTTCATTAACTGATCTTCATCATATTTAATTTTTACAGCTATTGCAAAAATAAGTGCAACTACTGATGTCATTAATATTAATTCCATAATTTTCCGTCCTTTCACGCATTCGTCTCAAGACAAAAAGACTCCATTTGACATTATAAATCAAACAGAGTCTTTTTTAAACAACTAATATTCAATTTTTTTATTTTTCGTTCACTTATCTTAAAACACGTCCAACCTTAATCGGTGTACGATAAAATGCATTTGAAATCTTAATTCCTGTACGAGCATTACTTGCGTGAATAACCTGTCCGCCACCAATATACATAGCAACATGACCTACACTTCTTCCGTTTCCATAGAAGAATAAATCTCCAGGTTGAGCTTCTGACGCAGAAATAGTTCTGGTGAATGAAGCCTGTGCAGCAGAACTTCTTGGAATAGAATATCCAAAATGCTGATAGATACGCATAGTAAATCCGGAACAATCTGTACCATTTGTCAAACTTGTACCTCCGTATACATAACGATTTCCTAAATACTGCATTGCAAAAGCAACCATACTTGTGCGAATACCGCCTGATGTACTATCTTTTGATGACGACTTGCCAGATTTGGATTTTTCTTGTTTTGCTTTTATAGAAACTGCACGATCTAATTCGTACGACATGGTAACAAATTCACGCGCAACAAATACTTTTTCATCGTCAATTTGAACACATACCCAATCTTTTAACTCGTCTTTCATCAAATCTTTATCCACATCACTGATTAACTTTTTGGATGCTTTGTCGTTAAAATGTTTTTCAATGAAACTATCCACATATTTCTCACTTATATCATCTCTTATTACTTCTAACTCTTCCCCAATTGGCACTAATGTATACTTTCCTGATGATGTACTTGGCAAAAATCTCGCATTCAAAGTTGTTGTCTGAACTGTAGCCACTTTCTTACCTACTTCATACGCTAACTCTTCTGCTTCTTCATCCATTACCAAAAATTCTTTCTTAACAAAACCTCTTACATCACCGGACTTTATCTTAGCCCATCCTGATTTTGTTACTTTTTCAACATTACAAGCGGCATTATTTGACATCTTTCCTACGATTTTAGATGTCGTACTTGCCTTTGCTCTTACGTTTAACGCACCCTTTACTTTCGCAATTCCCAAGCGATCATACTTGATGTTTAAAACTACTTCCTCTGCCACTACTGCATTTACACATTCAAGTGTTGCTGCACCACTAGCTTCAACTAAACTCACTTTACTTTGTTTCTCTACCTGTGATTCTGAAGAACAATATTTATCAAGTGCTAATGTTGTTCCAGCCACAGCTGTATTGTCAGTTAAAAGTCTCTGCTTTGCCGAAAGATCGACACCATTTGAGGACATAGCTAAAATACCAGCCATTCCCATTGCAGACAACTTAACTATATGACTATTCATATGTTTCCTCCTTAAAGTTGCATATGGGTATAGTTTTTGACAAAACATATCGTCTTGCCATCTTCATCTCTCATAATAAATGTTAAATAACTTACATTTATTAC
>CADBNB010000222.1 GCA_902795895.1 uncultured Lachnospiraceae bacterium
CGTTTATGCACAATCTGAACATAGAATATAATAAATCCAACGACTAAAACACCGGATATTACAAAGAAAATTCTTTGTAGAAGTAATGTCATGGCACGGCTTCGTCCGGCGATATATCGGCTCTTTGTAAAATCGATATCATCTGAGGATAGCAAAGCATCCTGAAGAGAGTTTGTATTAAAGTAGATTTTATTTTTACCAACGGTTTTGTTGCCGTATGTATAGGTAACAGAACCGATTTCATTCCCTGCTTTGGATGTTATGTTATCATAAAACTGAACGGTTTGTTTTGCTTTTGAAAGCTTCACTCCGGAAGGTAAAAGCACTTTTCCGCTACTGCTTGTCTGAAGTGGTGAAGTATCTGTATCCAGTATGGAACCGTAAGTAGAGAAAAATGGCGATTCAACTTCATTTGCAGTGGTTTCCGTTGCTGCTAAATTGTGCATTTCATAATTTTCAAATCCGAAATTCAACAAAGAGATGGTATCGGTATAAATATTATTTGCATAGGATGATTTTGAGCTGGCACCCTGCATAACGACGCAAATAAGTGTAATGTCATTTAACTCGGCAAATGTAACCAAAGTGCTTTGTGCTACGGAAGTATATCCGGTTTTTCCGCCGATACAGTTTGGATAAAGGTATCTTGAGGTGGAATAGGCATTGATCATATTGTGGTGATTTGCCAAAATTCGTTTTTCGGATTTGTTTGTTTTATCAAGATATGCGATTCTTGTACCGGCTACTGTACGGAAGGTTTGGTTTTTGATGGCTTCCTGGCCGATTAACGCCATGTCATATGCACAGGTGTAGTGGCTATCCATATGAAGACCGTTTGGATTGGTAAAGTTTGTGCAAACGGCTCCTAAATCTTTGGCGCGTTGTGTCATCATTTTCCCAAATGTTTTTGTGTCTCCTGCGACGTAATCAGCAACTCCGTTACATACTTCGTTGGCAGAAGAAAGCATAATACCGTATAAACACTGGTCAATGGTAAGAGTTTCGCCTACTTTTGTTCCGATATTACTTGCTCCGTATTCCAAATTTAACACTTCGTCGTCAGTGAAAGTCACGGTTTCATTGAGAGAACAGTTTTCAATGGCAAGAAGTGTAGTCATGATTTTTGTAATACTGGCAGGGTAATGTTTGTCTGTCATATTTTTATTGTACAAAATCAAACCGGTATCTGCATCCATCAAAATAGCAGAGGATGATGACAATGACTTGGGACTTGGACCTTTTGGCCATTTTACGTCAGTATTGCCGTCGGTAATGTCTGAGTCAGATTTGACCTGATTTTTAGTTTCTGCCTGAGATGTTTTTTCGTCCGACTCGGTTGATGTATTTGCATCGGTCTCTGTCTGTGTATCTGCAGTATTTGATGCGTAACAAAGGTGTGCATCTTTATTTTCTATCTGAATAGAAGCTATTAATAATAAGATTGTTAATAGCTTGGAAAATTTCTTTTTCATAACTTCCTCCTAAAATGAGAATCCACTTCCCTGATTTTTGAATATGTACCACTATTATAAAAGGTTTATGTATACCTAGCAAGATAGAAAATATTAATATATTAAAAAAGAGATACGGAAATGTAGATTTCAACTGATGGAAGCTGGTGAAAAAAATTAATAATTATGAATTTTTTTAATGCAATAAACATGATATGTAAAATCGTTTGAAAAATATAATAAAAAGTGAAGAAAACGCCTTGACCTTGTTTGTGTGGATTTGTTATACTTATGTTAGATTTTCATGTTCGGATAGAGGGGTTTTGCAAGAAAGTAAAAGGAACGTAAATCAGCGTGGCAGGACAACATTAGGGATGTGAATAAGGAATAGGGAGGTACGTGACATGCATGAAAAATTACAAAATTGGATTAACTGGACTTTATATGATGAACTGGTGGATTGTAAGATTAATGCACCAAAACAGATTTTAGGTAATCATCCTTATGAAGGGGGACAGGTGATTACTGCCTATCGTCCGGATGCTACAGGTATGGAGATTGTTGCCAGAAAAGGAAAAGCATCTGAGTGGATGGAACAGATAAATGATCGTGGATTTTTTGGATTATATGCAGAGAAAGATAAATACAAAGATTATAGTTTCAGAGTACATTATGGGGATGGAAATGTAATTGAGATTGATGATCCATATGTAGTTCCTACACAGATTTCATCAATGGACTGCTATTTGTTTGGAGAGGGAAAACATTACGAGATTTATGAAAAATTAGGTGCGCATCCTATGACAATCAATGGTGTTGAGGGAACATTGTTTGCCGTTTGGGCGCCACATGCCAGACGAGTAAGTGTAGTAGGTGATTTTAACCTTTGGGATGCCAGAGTGCATCAGATGGATATTATAGGAAGTTCCGGTATTTATGAGTTGTTTATTCCTGGGGTGAAAGAAGGAGCTGTTTATAAGTATCAGATCCTTACCAGAGAAGGTGAGATTTTACATAAGGCAGATCCATACGGAAACTTTGCACAGTTAAGACCGGAGACTGCTTCTGTTGTTGCAGATATTCGTGATTTTGCATGGACAGACCAGACCTGGATGAGAAAGCGCCGTTCAAAGGACCGTTTGGATTGTCGTAAGGAGCCGATTTCCATTTACGAAGTACATCTTGGTTCTTGGAAGAAGAAAGACGGGGATGAAGACGGATTTTACAACTATCGCGAGATGGCTGAGGAGCTTGGGGACTACGTGGTAGATATGGGATATACACACATTGAAGTGATGGGGATTGCGGAGCATCCATTTGACGGTTCCTGGGGATATCAGGTAACCGGATACTATGCACCAACCAGCCGTTACGGTACACCAAATGACTTTATGTATTTTGTAGATTATATGCACAGCAGAGGCATTTCTATTATTCTTGACTGGGTACCGGCACATTTCCCTAAAGATGCACACGGACTTGCCAGATTTGACGGACTTCCACTTTACGAGCATCCGGATACAAGAAGAGGAGAGCATCCTCATTGGGGAACATTGATTTTCAACTACGGCATGAAGGAAGTGGAGAACTTCCTTGTGGCAAATGCACTGTTCTGGATTGAGAAGTTCCATATTGACGGACTTCGCGTGGATGCAGTTGCTTCTATGTTATATCTGGATTATGGTAAGGATGACGGACAGTGGCTTCCAAATGAAAATGGAGGAAGGGAAAACAGAGATGTTATCAATATGTTCCGTCATATGAATGGCGTTTTGGAAGAAAGAGATCCGGGAGCTATCATGGTGGCTGAAGAGTCTACTTCATGGGCAGGTGTTACGGCACCGGCTTCTATGGATGGTTTAGGTTTCTTGTTTAAATGGGATATGGGCTGGATGAATGACTTTTTGCAGTTCATGCATTGTCCACCAGAGTCAAGACACTATGATTTCAATAAATTGACATTCAGTATGATGTATGCTTACAGTGAGAACTTTATTCAGGCATTGTCTCATGATGAGGTTGTTCACGGAAAGTCTACATTATTAAATAAGATGCCTGGTAATCGCGATCAGCAGTTTGCAAATCTTCGTGTCTGCTACGGATTTATGTACGGACATCCTGGTAAGAAATTGTTGTTCATGGGACAGGAATTTGGTCAGGATCATGAGTGGAATGAAGCTACCAGCCTTAGTTGGGGCGATTTGGCTTACGACCAGCACAAAGGTATTCAGCGTTATGTAAGAGCATTAAATAAACTTTATAAAGATTATCCTTCCATGCATGTACACGATGGAAATGCCATGGGATTTGAGTGGATCAGTTGTGACGACAGACTTAGCAGTGTAGTTTCTTTTGTACGTCGTGGTGAGACTACGAAGAAGCAGTTATTGTTTATATGTAACTTCCATACAAATGAATATCGTGATTATCGTGTGGGTGTTCCTTGTCCGGGACATTATCAGGAAGTACTTAACTCTGACGCAGAAGAGTTTGGCGGATTAAACCGTGTCAATAATTTTAAACCATTAAAGGCAGAGCCTATTCCTTATGATGGACATGAGTATTCCATCGGATTTGCACTTCCACCGCTTACTACGGTGGTATTTGCATACGACTATAAGGTGGAGAAGAAACCGGCAGATAAGAAAAAGAAATTCTAATCCATAGATGAATAAAAATAGAGACTGTTTGAAAATCAAACAGTCTCTATTTTTCGGTAGTGTGTGTTTACCGTATATTAAATATGTGCAAATACGTACTGTTGCTATTTAGTTAATACTCATCCTAAAACAGTAACTTTATGTCATAATTAAATCTAGTCGGTGCACAAAATATAATTTTAACCTTCATTTGTATTATATCGGAAAAATTATTACTTGTAATGTAATAATTGTCATTAAATTGTAACAATTTTGTGTGACATTTGTCATATTTTAGGAAAAAAAGTTACATTTTGGGCAGTAATGTCAAGGGATTGAGAAAAGGCGATTTTGGTAAAAATATGTTTTGTTAGAAATAATTATTTCTTTGATATCAAGTTTTTGACTTCTTGCAAAGAGCGAAAAAATATTACAATTTTTCGATTTAAGCCATAGCTGGTTGCCAGTTTGCAACAAATTTTTTGTTTCCATTCCTTCATATGCAACACATCTTTTTTATATGTTATGCGAAAAGTACTGTCAGTGTGAATTAACTTGTTCTTTGGATAGTCTTCTGTAAAAAGACTCCGAGAGGATATTTGACAATCAGGGTATTATTTTTTAGTTGATTCTATGAACCGTATAATTATATAATAGGGATGTTGTGAAAAAATGTAATTAAGGTTTTTAAAGTGATTTTGCTTGGAAAACAGGAGGATATATATGAGATTAAGAAATGTAAAAGGTTCAAGAGAGATGATTGCCGCAAATGATTATTGTATTCATGAGCCAAATGAGTATAAGGGAAAATGGCAGGAAGTATTTGAAAATGACCATCCGATTCATATTGAAGTTGGTATGGGAAAAGGTAAATTTATTATGGAACTGGCAAAACAGCATCCGGAGATTAACTATATAGGAATTGAGAAATATTCCAGCGTATTGGTTCGTGCTTTGGAGAAACGTCCGGAACTTGAGCAGGATAATCTGGTATTTATCCGTATGGATGCAGAAAACTTGCCGGATGTTTTTGATAAAGATGAAATTGACAGAATTTATCTTAATTTTTCAGATCCATGGCCAAAGGATCGCCATGCAAAACGTCGTTTGACATCCACACAGTTTTTGGATAGATACGACCAGTTTTTAGTGCCTGAAGGACGTGTGATTTTTAAGACGGACAACCGACCATTGTTTGATTTTTCTTTGGAGCAGGTAGAAGAAGCCGGATGGATTTTGGAAAATCACACCTTCGATTTACACAATAGCGAGTACGTGGAAGGAAATGTAATGACAGAATATGAGACAAAATTTGTGGCAGAAGGAAAACCAATCAACCGTATGGTGATTTATAGAAATAAATAAGAAATGTGCTCCCGGAGTCTTTTTATACAAGAATTTCGAGAGTATATAGAGTTAGTAAGGAGGAGATTTCAATGTTACAAAAGCAGAGTAGAAAAAGTTTTATCGCATGGAGTATGATGCTTATTGTAGTAATAGTGCTAATCTTCTCCGTCTTTTTTCTTGCAAAACATGCAAACCATCATTGCCATGAGGAACATTGTCCGGTTTGTGCCATGATGGAGCTTTGTTATCAACAGTTGAAAACAATGGGAACAGCAATTGTTGTTGCTTGTGCCGTTGTGCTTCTATACGTGTCTTTGCTGATGGAAAACCATCCACAGACAAAGATTTGTTTTGGAAAATCTCTAATCTCCCAAAAAGTTCGATTAAACGATTAAAATTCTTCTTAGTTGCTAATATATTTTTTGTTATGCTCATATTGCGTCAGTTCGATGGAAAGGAAGAAAAATTATGTCATTAAGAGAAGTCCCTGTAGTATTGATTACAGGTTATTTAGGTTCGGGAAAAACAACATTGATGCAGCATTTGCTCTCTCAGGAGGAACGAAAAGTTGCATTGATTGTCAACGATATGGGAAGTATCAATATTGATGCCTCAATTCTTAGCAAAACGGGAAATAAAGTTGCTCAGGTTGAACTTGTAGAGATGCAGAACGGATGTATCTGTTGCACCTTGAAAGATGAATTTATGGAGGAAATAGAGCGTCTTGCGGATGATAAAGAGCTGGAAGCTATTTTCGTGGAAGCATCGGGAATCAGTGAGCCGTCGTCCATTGCAGGAGCATTTGTGTCTTATGAAATGTCTACGGATACGAGAGTGTATTTGAAAACTGTAGTATCTGTGGTAGATGTAGACCGCATTTACAAGGAATTTTTAAACAGTCTGGAAGAGGAAGATGACCATGAGGAGGGAGATGTAATCAACCTTATCATGGACCAGATTGAGTTTTGTAATGTCATGTTATTAAACAAGACGGATTTGCTTTCCGACGCACAGCTTCAGGAAGTAAAGACGGCACTTCGAAACATTCAGAAGGAAGCCCAGATGATTCCTTGTATGCAGGGAAATGTGGATTTGGAAGTGTTGCTTGACAGGGAAGATTTTGACTTTGACGAATGTCTTGCATCAAGCAGTGTGCAGCAGGCATTAAATGGCTGCGAACCGGAGGACGAAAATGCCTGTGTGGACGAGTATGGAATTTCCTCATTTGTGTATGAGGAGCAACGTCCATTTAACAGGGAAGCCTTCAATAAATTTGTAGATGAGTACCCTGAGACATTGATTCGCTCAAAGGGATATATCTGGTTTTCAGATGATTGGAAGCACATTCAGCTTTTCGAGCAGGCAGGTAGAAATGCCTCAATCACGGAAATGACGGAGTGGGTTTGCTCATGGCCGGAAAAGGAAATCGCTGAGCTTGAAAAGGATTTTCCGGATATTCGTGAAGATTGGGACCCGGTGTATGGAGACAGAGCAAATCAGGTAGTTTTCATTGGAAAAGGATATGAAAAGTCAGAAATCTTAAAACTGGTTGACGCCTGCATTGAGAAAGCGTAGGTGGTTACGGTGATTAAGACATATTTAATCAATGGATTTCTGGAGTCTGGAAAAACCTCCTTTATCAATCATTTGCTGGAACAGGAGTATTTTAATACAAATGAGAGAACCCTTCTTCTTTTGTGTGAAGAAGGAGAGGAAGAGTACGACATAGACCTTTTGCGAAAGAAAAATGTGTATCTGGCAGAAATTGATGACGAGGAAGATTTTAATCCGGAGTACATTACAAAAATTGAGAAGGAAATCCGTCCAAACCGAGTAATCGTGGAATACAACGGTATGTGGAAGCGAAAAGATATAAAATTTCCATGGTATTGGAACCCTCCAATCGAGATAGCGGTGTTTGATGCTACAACTTTTGAAATGTACGTAAAAAACATGAAATCCTTTGTGGCAGAACAGGTTCGTTATGCGGTTATGACCATATTTAACCGTTGTGATAATATGGTGGACAAACTTCCTGCTTTTCGCCGAAATGTACGGGCAGTCAATGCCAATATGAATGTGGTATTTGAAGATAAAGACGGTGAGATGAATCCTACCTTTGACGAGGATTTACCATACGACATGTCAGCAGATGTGTTAGAGATTACGGAAGAAACTTACGGTGTATTTTACCTTGACTCCATGGAAAATGTAGACAGATACGTAGGAAAGACCGTAAAATTATCTGCAAAGGTACTTAAAAAGAAGGAAGAACAGCCAAATACCGTGGCAATCGGACGTGTAGTCATGACCTGTTGTGCGGAGGATCTCTCTGTGTTTGGATTTGTGTGTGATGTGGAAAATGGTGAAGTTTTTTCTTTAGAGGAGTGGATTACCGTATCTGCTACTGTGGAGAAAGAGTATGCGGAAAAATTTAAAATCTGGTATCCGGTACTTCATATCAATTCTTATGAGCCATGCGAGAAGCCACAGAATGAAATTATTGAGGTGAATTAAAATTTTGCCATGTGATGCCCGGTTATACTGAGAAAATCAATATAACCGGGCTTTTTGTATCTATATAAAAACATGATGAAATATATTTGCAATGAAATAAATAGAATTGTATGATATATTTAATAGTAAATAGTAACAAATTGTAACGAAT
Organism: uncultured Lachnospiraceae bacterium; assembly: GCA_902795895.1. Taxonomy (GTDB): domain Bacteria; phylum Bacillota; class Clostridia; order Lachnospirales; family Lachnospiraceae; genus CAG-411. The sequence goes on from CADBNB010000222.1 coordinate 8,106, forward strand.
AGTAACATTATATGGTAATTATACTTTCATAGATGAAAAAGACGGAACGTTAAAAGGAGAAAGAAATGTTAAATGTGGTTCAGGCGACATCGTTGCTATATTTTAAAAGTCAAAAGGTGAAAGATATTCCGGTAAGTTCAGGAGAAAACACAATATTATCCTTAGCAGATGAGATAAAGGAACAGGGATTGACCTCTGTGTTTATAGCATCCAGCAAAACAGTAAATAATAAGGGGATGTTAGAGGAGTTTTGTTGGAAGTTGGAGGAATACGGTGTTTCATATGTTATTTTTACGGACATTGTGGCAGATCCTACAGTTGAAAATGTGGAAGAGGGAGTTAAAGTTCTTAATGAAAATGAGTGTGACTGTATAGTTGCAGTGGGCGGTGGTTCTGTCATGGACTGCGCAAAAATCATCAGTTTAAGAGCAACCAATCCTATGAAATCAGTGGAAAAAATGGCATTTTATCTGACAAAATGTCAACAGGGATTGCCAATGTACATGGTACCGACTACATCAGGAACTGGTTCTGAAATTACGTATTTTTCCGTGATTACTGATACGAAGAAACAGAAGAAATTAGCGATTATTTCGGATTCGTGTCTTCCGGAGCGAATCATACTGGACTTTCAATTATTGCGACATGTACCGAGAAATGCTACGATTTATGCTGGATTAGATGCCTTGACACATAGCGTGGAAGCTTTTATCAGCGATTTTCATAGTGCATTTTTGGAAGATGTGAAAACAGCACCTACCATTTGTAGGATTATTTTCGAAAATTTGCCAAAAGTAGCAGAAAATCCCGATGACAAGGCGGCACGTATGAAGATGGCTGCGGCGGCTTATGAGGCAGGAATTAACTTTCGAAGAACCAGCGTGGGATATGTACATGCTATCGCCCATCGTCTTGGGGAAACCTATCATATTCCGCACGGACTGGCTTGTGCAGTGGTTATGCCTGAGGTACTTACATTGTCTTATCGTGGAAACGGCAAGAAAAGGCTGGACCAGTTGGCAAAAGAAAGCGGACTGGCAAAGGATGGCTTGGATTTTGTGGAAAAAATAAGAGAATTTACACATTCTCTGGGGATAGAAAGTGGTTTTGAACAGATAAAAACAGAAGATTATCCAATGATTATAAAGCGCGCTAGAGCGGAAGCTGCATTACAGGGATGTCCGGTGATGTTTTCTAAAAAAGAGGTGGAAGCAATCTTAAATCAGCTTCGTCTGTAATAATAGAGATGACAAAACAACATGCTACACAGGAGAAGAAAATGAAAAAAAGAACATTTGACAGTTTCGTAAGTTACATTGAAAAATATGGAAATAAGCCTGCATACCGGTATTTGCAGGATGGTGAAGTGAAGGAAAAAAGCTATGAACAGATGATTTTTTTCAGTCGAAGTATTGCATCTGCTTTTATAAAAAAAGGATATAGAAAACGTCATATTGCTATTTTAGGACCTACAAGTACGGATTGGATTTCAAGTTATCTTGGTATCGGAATCAGTGGAAATGTGGTAATTCCCTTAGACCGTATGTTGCCATACAAGGAGATTGTAAATCTGCTTCGGTTAGGTCATGTGAAAACCTTACTTTTGGGAGAAGGTTTTTCAGATTATGAAGAAAAACTAAAAAATGATGAGACGGAATTAGAGGAGATTATTCATTTTTCCAGTAAAGAATTTCAGGAAATGAAACAGACAGAGCATGAAAATGCACCAGAGGTAGAGGAAGATGAATTGGTAGAAATTATCTTTACTTCCGGAACAACCGGGGCAAGTAAAGGAGTTATGCTGTCTCAGAAAAACATTATAAGCAATGTGATAAATCTTGAAACTTCTGGTTTCTTAAGTGATAAAAGAATCAACAGAACCATGTCGGTATTGCCGATACATCATACTTTTGAGCTGACGGTGAATAACCTTGGAGCTTTATATGGCGGATTGTGTGTCTGCATCAATGACCAGTTGGAAAATATTATGAAAAATATGCAGGTATTTCGTCCAAACTTGATGCTTGTGGTACCGATGATGGCGGAATTGTTTTATAAGAAATTGCAGGAAAATCTTAAAGTGCCTGCAAGACAAAAGCGTTTCCAGAGAGGATTAAGCCTTTGTAAGAAGTTAAGGAAAATGGGAATTCAGGGAGAAAGACAGGTCTTTGCGGAAATCCACAAGAAATTTGGTGGAGAGTTATACAGTATGATTGTGGGTGGTGCCGCACTTCGTGAGGAAGTGGAAGAGGGACTTAATCAGGTTGGATTTTCTATGTATCAGGGATATGGACTTACGGAAAATTCGCCAGTTGTCTGTACCAATTCATCAACCATGGGGACGAAAGTTGGTTCCATTGGTCAATTATTGCCGGAGACAAAGATTAGATTTGATGAAGGAGAACTGCTGATATCCGGACCATCGGTTATGCTTGGATATTATGAAAATCCAGAAGCCACAAAAGAAACATTTGATGGTGAATGGTTAAGAACCGGAGATCTTGGTTATCAGGACAAGGAAGGATTTATATTCCTCACGGGACGAAAGAAAAACGTCATTATTTTAGACAATGGAAAAAATATTTTTCCGGAGGAATTAGAGGAACATTTATCTGTGATTGAGGGCGTAAAAGATGTTATGGTATATGAACATCAAGGGAAAATTTGTGCCCAGTTTTTGTTGTATCCGGGAACAGAAAGACGTAAAGTGACGGAGGCTGTGAAAGAGTACAATGAAACCATGCCGACTTACAAGAAAATTACCGGCGTAAATTTCAGGACCACAGAATTTCCAAAGACTACTACCCTTAAAATTAAGAGAAAAGAAGTTCTTCGTGAACTTGAGGAAAAAGAGGCGAAAAAGGCTGAATTTGTTGGGGCGAGAAATGATTTAGAAAAGAAAATATGCATGACATTTGCCCAGGCATTTGGAATGTCGAGAGTAAGTATTGATGATGATTTCTTCCAGCTGGGCGGAGATAGCTTGAAGGCTTTGGAAGTGGCAGCAGAAATCGGGGTTTCTACACAGGAAATCTACGATTTTGCCACACCGAGACGTCTGGCAGAACATATTCAGAATGCAGAGGAAAGTCACGAACCAAGAGTGGAAGATATCAATGAGAGAATTGGTAAGTCCAGTCAGGGAAGACAGCACAGACCGAGTCACATTTTACTTACGGGAGCTACCGGATTTTTAGGTGCTCATATGTTGGAACGATTATTACGGGAAGATGTAAAGGTGACATGTCTTGTGCGTAATCCAAAGAAATTAAAGGCGATTTTAGCATTTTATTTTCCGAAGAAATCAAAGAAGTTTGAGTATCAGGTTGTAAAAGGAAACATTGAAGAGGAACATTTAGGATTGTCCACACAAGAGTATAAAACCCTTTGCGACACTACAGATACGGTGATTCATGTGGCTGCAAATGTACATCACACCGGACATTATAAAGATTTTGAACGGACAAATGTTATCGGTACAGAACATGTGATTGAATTTTGTAAAAATGCCGGGGCAGTGTTGCATCACACATCTACGGCAAGTGTAAGTGGTGCAGGTACGGTGAAGCAGAAACACACAGATGGCGTATTTAATGAAATGGTTCTGGATATCGGACAAAGTTACGAGCAAAATGTGTACATTCACTCAAAATATAAAGCAGAGGAAAAAGTAATTCTTGCAAGGCAGGAAGGTGTATTCTCGAATATTTACCGGATCGGAAATCTTACATGGAGATGGGGAGACGGAGTATTCCAGAAAAATGCGGAGGACAATGGTTTTGTAAGACGTTGTAAAGGTCTGATGAAAGTTGGAGCGTATTGCAAAGAACTGGATGTGTTCCCAATTGATTTTACCCCGGTTGACAAGTGCGCGGATGCATACATACGTCTTGTGATGGATGGGGAAATGAACCGTATTTACCACATGGTAAATCCAAATATGTATCTGATTGAAGATTTGCAAAAGAAATTGCACTGTGTGAAAGTGACGAAGGAAGCATTTGAACAAAGATTGCTTACCCTTATGCCGGACCGTGATGTAGTGGTATTATCCTTTTACAGTATGATTGCCACCGGTTCGCAAAATATTCCACTTGATACAAAGTTTACGGTGAAAAAATTAGATGAACTTGGATTTAAGTGGCCGAAAATCAAGACCGGATATTTGAAACATATGTTGAAAATCAAGTGATAATACAGTTTACACGGTATAAGAATGTGTGCTATACTTACACACATAAAATAGATAGTATGTTCTGACATTATATGATGAAAACTGTTTTATGGACATAGTTCATATAAAAACAGGATTGCTGGAATTCAATTTACGTAGCAACCCAGAGAATATTAGCGAAAAAGGAGGATTTATATGGGTATCACATATAAAGAGCCGGTTCCTACACCGGAGCAGATTCGTGTGGAGTACAAGGTACCGGAACACGTAAAAGAGTTGAAGAAAAAAAGAGATCAGGAAATCAAAGACGTAATCGCTGGAAAAGATGACAGATTTTTGGTAATCATCGGACCATGTTCTGCAGATAGAGAAGACAGCGTATTAGATTACCTCACAAGACTATCAAAAGTAAATGAAAAGGTTTCAGACCGTCTTTTGATTATCCCTCGTGTTTATACAAATAAGCCAAGAACCACAGGAGAAGGTTACAAGGGTATGGTTCATCAGCCAAATCCGGAAGAAAAGCCTGATCTTCTTGCAGGACTTAAAGCGATTCGTGAGCTTCATATCAAAGCTGCGGATGTGAGTGGAATGACTTGTGCAGATGAAATGCTTTATCCGGAAAACTTCATGTATTTGGATGATATTTTATCTTACGTTGCAGTTGGTGCTCGTTCAGTGGAAAATCAGCAGCACCGTCTTGTTGTCAGCGGTATGGATATTGCAGCTGGTATGAAAAATCCAACCACTGGAGGTATGGGAGTTATGTTAAATTCCGTTTTGGCAGGACAGATTCCGCAGGAATTTTTGTATCGTCAGTATGAGGTACATACAGACGGAAATCCATATGCACACTGTATTTTAAGAGGAGCTGTAGATAAATACGGTTCATCATTCCCGAACTATTATTATGAAGATTTATTGGCACTTAGCGAGGCTTATGCTAAGAGAGATTTAGAAAATCCTGCATGTGTAGTAGATGCAAACCATGCAAATTCCAATAAAAAATACAAAGAGCAGATTCGTATTGTCAACGATATCTTAAATTCAAGACATGCCAATGCTGACATTAAAAAGTTAGTAAAAGGTGTTATGGTGGAAAGTTATATCGAAGAAGGAAATCAGCCGGTAGGAAACGGATGTTACGGAAAATCAATTACAGATCCATGCCTTGGCTGGGATGATACGGAGAAATTGTTATACCAGTTAGCTGAAAAATGTTAGTTTTTAATTGTTTTAAGAAAAGAATTACAGTAAGGGAGCGAGAAGCAACCGAGGTAATCTTTGTTTAATATCAACTCCAATAGTTTTGGGAGAAAAATTGAGTTTTACAAGCCCAGCACATTGTGTGTCTGGGCTTTTTGGGAGAATGAAATGATTACATTATTGCAGATTGTTATTATTGTGTTTGGTATATTTTTATTAGTGAAAGGTGCAGACTGGATGGTGGATGGAGCTACAGGAATTGCGGATCTTTTTCATATACCAAATCTTGTGATTGGATTTACGATTGTTGCCATGGGAACCAGTATTCCGGAGGCGGCAGTCAGTATGATGGGAGTTTACCGAAAAAATGATGCCCTTGCGATGGGAAATATTTTAGGAAGTAATATTGTAAATATATTGTTAATTCTAGGAATTTGCGGCTTGATTGCACCTGTGATGGTGAGAAAAAATACAATACGATTTGAAATTCCATTTATGATTCTTGTTACGGCTGTGTTTGCCGGACTGAGTTTGAATGATGGAGTATTGGAACTTCACGACGGTGTTTATTTTGGAATTGCCTTTTTGGTGTATTTAGTGTACATTGGCATTCATGCAAAAAAACATGAAGAGTTGTATGAAACAAAGCAGGGGGAAGAAAAAAGAAGTCTTAGCAGACATGTGATGTTTGTGACAGCAGGTATTGTGGTTGTGTTTTTGGCAAGTGAAATGATTGTTTCATCAGCGGAAATACTGGCGAAATCAGCACATATGACCAATCGCCTGGTGGCACTTACCATTTTGGCGTTGGTAACTTCTTTGCCTGAATTATTCACTTCCATTTCTGCTGTGAAAAAGAAGAAAAATGACATTGTCATTGGAAATATCATTGGAAGTAACATTTTCAATATTTTGTTTGTGTGTGGTGTTTCCACAACAATCCGACCGGTGATGGTTTCCAAAGATTTTGTTGAGGATATTATAGTGGCGCTTGTGGCAGCTATCGCCTTATTTATAGTTGTTATTCCTAAGAAAAAATTAAATTACATTTCAAGTGTAATGTTGTTGCTTGGATATGTAGTTTATGCGGTTTGCAGAAGTGCAGGATTGTAAAAAAACTCCGAGAGAACATGAAAGTAGAAAGGTATAGTTATGATATTTGAGAGTCATGCTCATTATGAGGATCATAAATTTGATGAAGATAGAGAAGAATTGCTACAAAGACTTCCAAAGGAAGGCATCGAGTATGTAGTAAATGTAGGTTCCAGCCTTGCAACCTGCAAAGAAACGTTGAAACTAATTGATAAATATGCGTATATGTTTGGTGCCATTGGTGTGCATCCGGAGGAATGTGCTGAGTTAAATGAGGAAAACTTTGCATGGCTTACATCAGTGTTACAACATGACAAGGTAGTTGCAGTTGGAGAGATTGGCTTAGATTATTACTGGGATGAACCGGAGCGGGAGATTCAGAAAAAATGGTTTGAGCGTCAGATTGCCCTGGCAAGAGAAGTGAAATTACCGATGGTTATTCATAGCAGGGATGCGGCAAAAGACACGCTGGATATTATGAAAGCCTGCAAGGCAGAGGAAGCAGGAGGCGTGATTCACTGTTTCTCTTACGGAACCGATATGGCGAGAGAATATCTGGATATGGGATTTTATATTGGAATCGGCGGTGTAGTTACTTTCAAAAATGCAAAGAAATTGAAGGAAGTGGCAGAATATGTGCCAATGGACAGAATTCTTCTTGAGACAGACTGCCCGTATATGGCGCCGGAACCTCATCGTGGAAAGAGAAATTCTTCTTTGTACCTGCCACATGTGGCTGAGAAAATTGCAGAGATTAAGGGAATTTCAGCAGAAGAAGTGGTGCGTATCACCAATGAAAACGGCAGACGTATGTATAGAATAAACCAATGTTAAGAAGGAAGGGAAACTATGGCAACATTAGGAAATCCGCAGAACACCATAGAGGTTTTGCAAAAATATAATTTTAATTTTCAGAAAAAATTTGGACAGAATTTTTTGATTGATACACATGTATTGGAGAAAATCATTGATGCAGCCGGTGTCACAAAGGATGACCTGGTGTTGGAAATTGGCCCGGGAATTGGAACTATGACCCAGTATTTGTGCGAAAATGCCCGTCAGGTTGTGGCAGTGGAGATTGATAAAAATCTGATTCCTATTCTTGAAGATACTTTATCTGCCTATGACAATGTGGAAGTAATTCAAAATGATATTTTAAAGGTGGATATCAATAAAATTGCACAGGAAAAAAACGGTGGAAGACCAATTAAAGTAGTTGCAAATCTTCCATACTACATTACAACACCGATTATTATGGGATTGTTTGAGAGTCATGTACCTATCGAAAATATCACGGTTATGGTACAAAAGGAAGTGGCAGACCGTATGCAGGTAGGTCCCGGAACAAAGGACTACGGTGCATTGTCTTTGGCGGTGCAGTTTTACGCTGAGCCTTATATTGTTGCAAATGTTCCACCAAACTGTTTTATGCCAAGACCAAATGTAGGTTCTGCAGTAATACGGCTTACAAGACACCAAAATCCGCCAGTTGAGGTAAAGGACGAAGCATTGATGTTTCGTTTGATTCGTGCATCCTTTAATCAGCGAAGAAAGACTTTGGTGAATGGTCTGACAAATTCTCCGGAATTAACACTTACAAAGGATGAAATTCTGGAAGCCTTAGAGAAGATGGAACAAAAGCCAACGGTTCGGGGAGAGGCATTTGGACTGGAGGAATTTGCGGAACTGGCAAATCTTTTGGCAAAATAGAAAAGCATGGATAAGAAAACGAGCCTGTCATCAGGAAAAATCCTGATGACAGGTTCGTTTTTTGTTTAATAGGAAATTGCGATGCAATTTCCTATTAAACAAAAACGCTCCGCGAGGATGCGCAGACCGCGGAGATGGAGTTAATTGCTGCGCAATACCACGGTCGCGCTAGAGTTTTGCAAGCAAAACTCTTTGTTC
>CADBNB010000223.1 GCA_902795895.1 uncultured Lachnospiraceae bacterium
CAGTATAAAACTATATTTTATTGTCTGTCAGGGTGGGTCAGTTTTGACCGTTAAACCCTGGTCAGTTTTAATTGTAAATCAACAAGTGTGATGGTCCGTTTTGGTTCACCCGGCTTTTTGCCACGGGCAGAAAAAGTAGTCTCCGTTTCGGTAACTGACAGGATCCGGCTGTTTGAAATGGCAATCTTATGCGTCTAACGACCAAGGTATTCGATTGCATTTCCAAAACCATTGAAGGTTTCCTTGATATATGGGCACCAGTCTTTCTGATAAAGGCTATCCCTGAATTCCCTCCAGTAATAACCGTTTTTCATTTTTTCGCAGGAACGGGAAAATATAAGTTTTTCCTGCTGGTACAGTTTTTGGAGTTCAGCAAGGAACTTACCTTTAAATTTATCACGTAAAACATACACAGGTATAAAAAATTTACCTTTGGATCTTTTCCGTTTTCCAGTTTCAGTAATGCCGCCACCAGAAATGATGCAGTGCATGTGTACATGGTAATCCAGTTCCTGATTCCAGGCATGAAGAACCTGAATGATACCGGGTGTTGCTCCGAGATACTTCTTGTCTTTTGAAAGTTCAAGAAGTGTTTCGGCGGAGCATCTGTGCAAAAGTCCATAAAGAAGTTTTTGGTTGCAATAGAGTAGAGGATTTAACTCATGAGGCAGTGTAAAGACCACATGAAAGTAAGGAGCATCCATGACTTCTGCTCTGCGTTTGTCAACCCAGACTTCTTTTGAAACTGCCTGACAATTGGGACAGTTGCGATTTTTACAGGAGTTGTTGTGGAACTTTATATGGACACAATCGGTACATTGGTTTACATTGTATCCAAGATTTCCAGTTTTGCAGTTTATTATCGCACGAGATGTCTTATCCTGTACCTCGGAACGCAACGGGTATTTTTCGCAAAATGCATCATAAGAAAAATTCCAGATCTGTTGTATCTTCGAATTATTCATGTGTAGCACCTCCCATCTTGTCTAGAGGATTTACCACATCAGAAAATGAGGTGGATGCCAGGTGAACATAGATGGTCGTGGAATTCAAAGATTTATGTCCAAGAATGGCTTTGATGGTCAATAAGTCGGTGCCATTTTCATAAAGGTGAGTTCCTAACGCATGCTGGAAAGAATGACAGGTGATGCGTTTCGGCCATCCAAGGCGTTCTTCGTGCACATGAATGTGACGAGATAAGAAAAAGGTATCAATCGGTCTGGATGGATCTGTTTGTTTAGGAAAAAGCCATCCTTTCGGTCTGCCACACTCAAACCAGTATTGAGTAAGAATATCGAGAGCAAACTTAGAAAGTGGTGCAAAACGTTCCGATCTGTTTTTCGACTGACGGATATGTACCCTCATGGAACTACGACTGATATCATCATAGCGAAGATGACAGACCTCGCCGATACGAAGACCGGAAGAATACATTACAGACACCATGGCTTTTTGTTTTATATCAGGGATGGTGATGAATTCAAAAGTCTCTTTCTGGGAAGGAACAAAGGGAAGATATTCATCGAATTTTCGTTTTGGAAGCTGATTATCGTCCCAAGGTTTATGTAAGACATAGATAGTAAAAAAGCGAAGCTGTGAAATGATACAGTTGATGGTGCGGTCAGCGAGGTTTCGTTCTTTTTGAAGCCATTTGATAAAATCCCGCAGTTCCTGCCATGAAACATCCTCGGGAGATTTGTGAAGAATGTTTTGCAGATAATCAAGGTAACTGCGAATGTAAGTAGAATAACTTTTTAGGGTATGGTCAGTGAGACCGCGAAGTGAGATCATCTCGCGATAAAGATTAAAATATTTGTCCATAATGGAACCTCCTTAAAATGATTGTTAAAATGATTGAATGTAATAAAAATGAGACAAACAATCATTTAGGGAGGAGGACGAATAAAAAATTTAGATATTTGGTTGTTGTTAAGTTTCGAAAAAAATGTTATCATAAGCATAGCAGTTGGCGGTATTTGTGTGATGTTTTGTGGGGTAACTTAACAATACTACAAATATACAAAAACTGCTATATTTTTTTGAAAAATAGTGGGAAATTAATTGTAACTGGGGCTAGCCGTCGCGCTAGCGACTTGGTACAATAAGAACAAATACATTTAAGGAGAAGAATAGATGACAGAAGGTAAGGATATAGATAAAGTGATAAATGCAAATCCTACAAAGGAGTTTTTTATATCAATGCTTACAAGAGATATAGATTTACAACCAGCAATAGCGGAGCTTGTTGATAATTCTTTAGACGGTGCAAAGAAATTCAGATGTAGTTCTAGTATTCCATGTAGTATTGAAATAAAGTTTTCAAAAGATGAATTTTCTATTAAAGATACTTGTGGTGGAATGAGTATAGATGAAGCTAAAAATTATTGTTTTAGGTTTGGGAGACCTAGCGACAAGAACGAAGAAAACAGAGTAAAAACAATCGGAGTTTTTGGAATTGGAATGAAAAGAGCTTTGTTTAGGTTGGGTAAAAGTTTTCATATCAAGTCGATAACGAAGACGGAGAGTTTTACAGTTGATGTTGATGTAGACGAATGGGTAAGTAAAAATGATGTTGATTGGAGTTTTAATTTTACTGATATGAGAAGAAATGAGGAAAATTGTGATGAAGAATGCGGAACTGAGATTACAGTAACTAAATTATATCCAACAATTAGTGCGTCATTTTCTAATCCATATTTTATTTCAAACTTCATAGAGTATATTAAAATAAGAAGTTCAACATTAAAAGAGCTGAATGTTTCCATGGTGGTAAATAAGGAAAATATAGAATATGCAGACGAAAAGATTATTTTTGATGATGAATTTATTCCTTTTGTGAAAAATTACATGTTAGATAATGTCAATATAAGAATAATGGCAGCGTGTGCAAGGATGGGACAACCAAAAAAATCGGGTTGGTATGTTTTTTGTAATGGAAGAATGGTTTTATGCGCAGATCAGAGTGAAATTACTGGTTGGGGAACAAATTCGATTCCATTACACCATGCTTCTCATGCAGCGTTTAGAGGATATGTGTTTTTTGAATCAGAAGATTTAAACAAACTGCCATGGAATACAATGAAAACAGGGGTTGATACATCTTCTAAATATTTTAGAAGCGCATTAGCAGAAATGAATAAAGCAACAAAAGAATTTATTGTATTTAGAAATCGACTTGATGAGGTTATACAGTCAAACGAATCATTATCATTGGAAGCTATATTTGAGAGACGAGAAATATCTATTTTTGACCCTGAAATTATTAATTTTCAGAAAAGTAACCATGAGTATTCGTTTCCAAATGACTTTCAACCTCCTGAAAAACCACTGACAAATGTGTCTTTTAAAATCGAAAAGGAAAGAGCAGAACTAGCAAAAGAATACTTTTTGGAGAAAACAAATGGGAAAATGGGAAGAAAAGTATTTGACTATTTCTATGAAAGAGAGATAGAAGACGATGAATAAGACAGGAGATAAAATCAATTATTCCGTAAGACCTAAAAAGAATATTGAAAGAAAAATTTTTTGTGAAGCGATTCGTGCTATGAGCTATTTTGGAAGACTTGACGAATATAGATATATTGGTTTCGGATCATACTTTTTTCAGGATTTCATGCTGTTTCATAAGGAATTTTCAATAAATGATTGCATAAGTTTGGAAATTGATAATAAGGCATATGCAAAAAATAGTGATGTTGTACATGGATTGACCAAAGCTATTATAGAAAAGTGGGAAAAAGCTGATGAAGAATTTGAAATAACATCATTTTTGATTGATGAAATTGTAGAACAAATGAACACATATGCCTTTGATGAAATAAAAAAGATAAATTTGCAAGTTATTGAAAAATGTAGCTGTTACATTACAGAAATATTGATTAATCAAATCAGAAATTGCGGGGATGCTGTTAAAATATTTAATATG
>CADBNB010000224.1 GCA_902795895.1 uncultured Lachnospiraceae bacterium
ACCATAAAATAGGACAATTGCATCAAATTTTGCATAACATAAAAGTATGGGGCATTCATCAATATAAACACCTCATACTTTTTATTATTCATATTCTTTTTATTATTTCATATTCTTTCAATTTTCCCAATATTTCAATGCATTCCCTAAATATCCAAACGCAACTTACCGTTTTTAATCAATGCAATTACAATCTCATCAATATCTGGATCAAACTGTGTTCCTTTTCCAAGCTCCAACTGCTCCAAAACATACTCCGTGCTTTGTTTTCCTCTGTACACGCGGTCTGAATTCATAGCATCAATAGAATCGGCAATTCCAATAATTCTAGCTTCTACTGGTATCTCCATACCTTTAAGCCCTTGCGGATACCCTTTACCATCATATCTTTCATGATGATAAAACGCACCTGTAGACACATCTTCTATAAATGTCAAATCTTTTAAAATACGACCACCAATCAAAGGATGCATCTTCATAAGCGGAAATTCTTCATCCGTCAACTGACCATGCTTATTTAAAATAGCATCCGGAACACCGATTTTTCCGATGTCATGCATCAAAGCCATTCGGTAAATACGGTTCTGTTCTTCTTTGTTCCAACGAAGCTCTTTTGCAATTACCTTTGTGTATTCTGCCACACGGAAGGAATGCTCCTTCGTATAACCATCTTTGGCATCTACCGCATTACTGATGGATATAATCGCCTGCATAGTGATTTTTCCTATCTTTCTACGCTCTTCTTCCACAGCAACCGATAATCGTTCTTTCTCCATCATGGCACGATAATCCGCTTCCTGCTTTTTGAAATTACAATATATAGATATTGCAAAACAAAAAGCATATAAAAATGGCACTCTGATACGATATTCCACCGGATATGAATAACATGACAAATTGCATAATGGTGTCCAAAAAAATGACATATACAGTAGTAAAATATACGCCGAAACAACAGTTCCTTCAAACAGACCAACAATCGCCATGGTTGTATACGGAATTACTGCAGCCCATAAAGGAGCAAAACCGTAGTTATATCCTTTTAACACAAAAATAGTAAAAACAATTGCAAGCGCAATCATAGAACTATGTCTATACAGCATTTTCTTTCTCGGCTTCCATACAGACAAACAACCGCAGGCAATAAATACAAGTGCCATAGCAATTGTAATTAACATATCCCAATGATTTTTCTTTTGAAACTCAAAAAAAGCACTTCCAAAACACAAGAACGCAACTGCAACAATTACGCCAGTCATTAGTTTTTTAGTTCCGGGTTGCGGCACTAAATCCACATCTGATTCCATGCAAAATATTTTTTTTATGTGTTTCCACTTCTTTTTCATGCAAGCTCATTCCCTTCACAGCTATGTTACTGCTACTAAGTCTTAATCCTGTTATACTTACAGAACCTCAACCTCCGATTCAATTCCCATCCAATTGGCAATAACATAAAATCCTCTATTACCGCTCAATGTTCTCTTGGAACCTTTTTATGAAAGAATTTCAAGAGAACATCTCATATAAGTATTATTTGTAATAATCAAACTGGAGTCCATACATACGCACAGTATCTCCATCTTGAATTCCAAGTTCCTCTAACTGTTCGAGAATACCATTTTCTTTCAGGAATTTTTGGAAGAATTCAAATCCTTTTTCAGAATCCAAATTTGTGTATCCTAACATTTTTTCAATTCTAGGACCTTCCACCACATACATGCCTTCTTCGTCGATTTCAACAGTAAATGGTTCATCACTCAAATCTAACTCATCTACAAAGAATTCTTTCTCGAAAATTACAGGTTCATCACCAATTTGATCTAACTGCTCTTTTACATAGTAAAGAAGCTCCTGTACTCCCTTTCCACTAACTGCTGAAATAGGGAATACTTTAATTCCTTTTGGTTCAAACTCTGCCTTTAATTCTTCAATAACGCTATCCGCCTCATCACCGTAAAAAACATCCATTTTATTAGCTGCAATGACTTGTGGTCTATTGGCTAACTCTTCGTTGTACGATGCAAGCTCATCGTTGATAACTTTAATATCTTCCAATGGATTTCTACCCTCAGTAGATGCCGCATCCACCATATGAATCATAACTTTCGTACGTTCTACATGTTTTAAAAACTCATGTCCTAATCCGATACCTTCAGATGCTCCTTCAATAAGTCCCGGAATATCCGCGATTACAAATCCATCTCCATTTCCAAGATCTACTACACCAAGGTTTGGATTCAATGTGGTAAAATGATAATTTGCAATCTTAGGTTTTGCATTGGTAACGCGGGATAAAAATGTAGACTTACCTACATTAGGAAAACCTACCAATCCTACATCAGCAATCACCTTAAGCTCCAAAATAACCGTAAGCTCTTTCCCCGGTTTTCCAGGTTGCGCATACTTTGGAACCTGCATGGTAGGTGTAGCATAATGCTGGTTTCCTTTTCCACCACGACCACCTTTTAATACCACTTCTCTACGATTTTCATAGTTCATATCTGTAATTACTTTTCCACTTTCTGCATCTTTAATTACAGTTCCAGGTGGCACTTTCACAACCATATCTTCGCCATCTTTACCATGACAGCGGTTTCCACCCCCCGGCTCTCCATTGCCGGCATAATATTTTCTTACATGACGGAAATCGTTTAATGTGTTTAATCCTTCATCAATTTCAAAGATTAAATCTCCACCTCGTCCGCCGTCTCCACCATTTGGACCACCTGCTGCCACAAAAAGTTCACGTCTGAAACTTACACAACCGTCTCCGCCCTTACCCGAGCGAATATATATCTTAGCACTATCTGCAAACATAGTGTCACCACCTTTTCCAATCTTACTTACCCAAAGGGATGTTTTAACACAAAAGAAAGATTTTTTCTAATAACGTCAATCCTGCATGACGCATAAAACTACGCAATCATTTCATATGACATAAAAAGTAACATTTTTCAAAAAAATGTCACTCTTTCTCATGTGTTAAAACACCCCAAATATTTGATTTCTCAACTATCTGGGGTGTTACTTCTTTATTATGATTATTTTGACTCTACTGGGTAAACAGAAGCCTGCTTCTTGTCTCTACCCTTTCTCTCAAATCTAACTACGCCATCAACCAATGCGTACAATGTATCATCGCCACCACGACCTACATTTACACCTGGATGGATTTTAGTTCCACGCTGTCTGTAAAGAATATTTCCAGCCAAAACGAACTGTCCGTCAGCTCTCTTAGCACCTAATCTCTTAGACTCTGAATCTCTACCGTTCTTTGTAGAACCAACACCCTTTTTATGAGCGAATAATTGAAGGTTCATTCTTAACATGTCTTACACCTCCCGTTTCTCTTTCTTATAAACAATCTTAATATACTTTTTGCCGTATTCATCTCGTATTCCTTCAAATCCAAGTAACATGGCATTAAGCAATAATTTCGACTCATCACTGATAGATGAAGTCATTCGCAATAGCTGTGTATCTTTCTTAGGATTATCCTCTATAACAAAGCCATCCTCTGTAAACGTCTCTATTGCATTGATAGTGTTAATAAATAAAACAGAAATTGCTGCACAGACAATATCCTCGCCTTGTTCAGCATATCCGGCATGTCCAGATAAAACTACTTCCTTACAAACACCATCTTCATTTTTAGATACAGTTATACTTACCATGCTTTTCTCCTAACGAGACCATGCATAAATTAAGCATTAATCTTTTCAATCTTAACCTGAGTAAACTGCTGTCTATGACCGTTTTTCTTGTGATATCCAGTTTTTCTCTTATATCTGTAAACGATAACTTTTTTAGCCTTACCTTCTTTTACTACTGATGCAGTAACTGTTGCTCCGGCTACAGTTGGCTGTCCAACCTTTAAGCTTCCGTTGTTTACAGCAAGAACCTGATCAAAAGTAACATTTTCACCAGCTTCTACTCCAAGCTTTTCTACGTTAATGATATCGCCTTCGGCTACTTTGTACTGTTTACCACCTGTTGCTATAATTGCGTACATATGGCA
>CADBNB010000225.1 GCA_902795895.1 uncultured Lachnospiraceae bacterium
ACAGCGGTAATGATACCGGACCTTATGCCTGTGACAGAGGAAATGAAAGAGAAGGCGGACTTTATTTTGGAAGATATGGGAAAACTGGTTTCTTATTGTAAAATAAAAAAATAATAATTGAAGTTTGAAATAAGGCTACCGCGATCCCACTGGCTTTAGACGGTGGGTTAAGGTAGGCTGATTATATATAGGGCAGGGACTGCCCGAATTTACGCCTGTGGAGATAGTAGGTTACGAGGTCGGCGAAGCAGGAAGCCCATTGGCTTCAGACAATGGGTAGTTCACAAAGAGATGTTTATAATAAGGTTGTAAATGAAAAACACACAATACGTAAAATAGAAGCAGTTTTCTAAAAAGTGCGGTTGCATCTAAAAATGGACGAATAAGGAGCGAGAGTTATGAACATGAATATGGAACAGCAGGATATAGGGTTTAGCTTTCAGGAGCCAGGGGTGGATACGGTTTGTGAGTCGGAAACGGTGAATAAAAAGAATTATTTGTTAGTTGGGGGAATGGCAGTAGTAATTGTGATGCTTGGTGTATTAACATTTCTTGTGTAATAGGTTATGTATACACTAGAATAGACAAAGTAAGATGATAATAAAACGCAGACAGTTTTTGGATTGTCTGTGTTTTTTACTTTAAAAGTGTTTTCCGTAGACAGAGCAGAATGCATGCTTGCATGTATTTCTGCTTGAAAAAACATACAAATTGTACAGAATATATTTACTATGTCTTATATTAAGGGTAAAAGTGCATAAAATTTCACATTTAGCAAATTGACAATTGCATTTTTATTGGGAATGGTGTATTATTATTTTTACCAGACGGACAATTGTTCGTGAGGAAAAGACATTAAAAATAATAGTAACATTTATTGCAGTTCAAAATTTTTTTAGAGCCGCAATCAGACTATATAAGAGAGAAAGAGGTAATTATCATGAGCGATAAGTTAAAAGTAGGTATTCTTGGTGGAACAGGAATGGTAGGACAGAGATTCATTGCATTATTGGAGAATCACCCTTGGTTTGAGGTTACAACAATTGCAGCCAGTCCAAGAAGTGCAGGAAAGACATACGAAGAAGCAGTTGGAGATCGTTGGAAGATGGATACTCCTATGCCAGAAGCTGTAAAGAAACTTATTGTTCACAATGTTAATGAAGTAGAGGAAGTTGCTTCTACAGTAGATTTTGTATTCTCAGCAGTAGATATGTCAAAAGAAGAAATCAAGGCAATCGAAGAAGCATACGCTAAGACAGAGACACCAGTTGTTTCAAACAACAGTGCACACAGATGGACACCAGACGTTCCTATGGTAGTGCCTGAAATCAACCCAGAGCATTTTGATGTAATCGAGTTCCAGAAGAAGAGACTTGGAACTACAAGAGGTTTCGTAGCAGTTAAGCCTAACTGTTCAATCCAGAGCTACGCTCCAGTTCTTACAGCTTGGAAAGAGTTCGAGCCATACGAAGTAGTAGCTACTACATATCAGGCTATTTCAGGAGCTGGAAAGACATTTAAGGATTGGCCGGAAATGGTTGAAAATATCATCCCATACATCGGTGGAGAAGAAGAAAAGTCTGAGCAGGAGCCACTTAGAATCTGGGGTAAGATTGAAAACGGAGTTATCGTTAAGGCTGATGATGTTAAGATTACATGCCAGTGTATCCGTGTACCAGTATTAAACGGACATACAGCAGCTGTATTTGTTAAGTTCAGAAAGAACCCTACAAAAGAGCAGTTAGTTGAGAAGTTAGTAAACTTCAAGGGACTTCCTCAGGAGTTAGATTTACCAAGTGCTCCAAAGCAGTTCATTCAGGTTATGGAAGAAGACAACCGTCCACAGGTTCAGCTTGATGTAAACTACGAAAACGGAATGGGTATCTCAGTTGGACGTATCCGTGAAGATAGCATCTATGATTGGAAGTTTATCGGATTGTCACACAACACAGTTCGTGGTGCTGCCGGTGGTGCTGTACTTTGTGCAGAAACATTGAAAGCAAAAGGATATATTACAAAGAAATAAGAAAAAGTTATATAAAAAGAATGACTCCAGACGAAAAATCTGGAGTCATTCTTTTTTCGTGCAATTGTCCCTGTGCTTATTTCGCTTCATAAGCCCATAAATTTCTGATTTGTCCTTCTAATCTTTCGTAATCCCACAAAAGACTACTGTTATTTCTGCTGTTAGGATCTTTTACAATGATTTTTTCATCTTTTACTCCGGCAAGAATAATAAAATGTCCTTCTGTTGTAAAATCTCCAGGTGCCATGCTACAGATAATCGGATGATTTTTTGCAAGTTCTTTTGTGATGATTTGTTTATCAAGACATAATTCTTTTCCGGTAATTCCAAAATTTTCGGCACCTTCTGTCAGGAATGTCCAACGGGTACCAGTGCCGGGAAGGTAGTAAAAATGGCGCTCTGCATAAGCAGCAACTTTATCTGGTGTATATTCATACTGTTTCGTTAAACCGCATACAACCATGGAAACACAAGTTGGTGCGCAACCGCTATATCCAATTTTTCCATCACCGTAGGATTTGTATCCCCAACGTTCATCCCATTGAAGGAAAAGTGGAATAGCTTCATTTTTTTCGCTTTCTGTAACCGTAGCTTTTTTTTCTGAGTTTGAGCCAGGGTAGTGGTAGACGTAGTCTAATAATTCTTCGTTGTTGCAAAGTCCAGCAAGCAATTGTTTTGGATAGTCATCCTGATGATTATAAATATGACGGTATTTGTCATCGTTTCGGGAACGAGTGAACAAAATATTTTGAATACTGTCTTCATCCAACTTTGGAAGTGGAGTTTTAAAAATGGTGGCATGTAATGTTGATTTTTGCCAAGTTAAGTAATTTTTGAATTCTTTATACGTGTTTTCATTCTGTAAAAATAAAAGGGCGCCAAATATGGAACATAGAAGTAATAATTTTAATTTCGTGTGTTTCTTTTTCATTTTTTTGTGTGTTGTATTTGTTTTCATAATTTGCCTCCTTGTCATGCGTACTACCACAACTAATACACATAGTATAATTTTAAAATATTATTTTGTCAAGAAAAAATATTTACTTACTTGTTTTTCTCTTACTATGGATAGTATAAAATATGATTCTTAAGAAAAACGAAACGAAATTCCTAAGATTTTCTTAAGAATCATAATTATATGTTCTCTCGGAATCTCCTTTATTCAATAATTTCGGCTATATTTTCCTTGGATGTTCTCCATTTCCTTGAGCAGGCTTCCGTCGCT
>CADBNB010000226.1 GCA_902795895.1 uncultured Lachnospiraceae bacterium
ACTGTCTGCTTATCCCATTCTGTTGTAGAATTTATATTCTTAAATAAGATATGTGTATATCTTACTGGGATCTCAAATACAAATGTATCATGTCTGCACCATGTTCCCCAAACATTCTTCGACCAAGATTCAATATCCTGTACTGACTCAAATACTGCATAATCCTCTGGTGAAGTCCACACATATGCATAGACTTTTTGCTGCCATGAAATATAATTGTTATTATCATCGTATGCACTATCTCTAAATGCAATCTTCTTAACTTTAACATCCTCTGAATGTTTTACATATTTTACACTACCATTTTCAATGTAAACATCATTACCACTCTTAAGAGTATAGTTATTTCCTTTGTTATTATCCCATTTTCCAGAACCATTGTTAAAGCATGCCTTTGATTCTGAACGATTTCCTAAATCAACTACGTAATACGCATAGTCTCCACTCTTAGACATCTTATCACCAGGTACTGTTGTCCATACTCCTGTTGATGTAACATAGTGGATATATGTTGATGAATAGCTTGATTTGTAATATACCTTAACATAATTTTCAGGTAATTTTGTTGGTACTATTGTTACAGCAGGCGACTTTGTTGGTTTTACAGTCGGTGTTGCTGTTGCCGGTCTTGGTGACTTTGTTGGCTTAACCGTTGGTGTTGCTGTTGCCGGTCTTGGTGACTTTGTTGGCTTAACTGTTGGTGTAATTGTTGGACATGTTGGTGTCTCTGATGGCTTAACTGTTGGTGTTGGCATTGGTCCCCATGTACCTTCATACTTTCCTTCACCATTTACTCCATACATATTTGCCAAGAACATATTGTTATTATCTGTTGGCATATTTAAATCAACTGTCTGTTTATCCCAATTATCTATTCCTGCTGTGTTTTTGAACAAGATATGCGAATATTTGTTAGGAATACTGTAGATAAAATATCTATCTGCTTGCTGCCATCCGCCATGCTCATCCTTCCACATTGTAATATCCTGTACTTCCTGAGCCTCAAAAACTGCATAATCTTCCGGATTGTTCCAAACATATGCATAAGCCTCTTTCCACATAGTATTGCTGTTATTGAAAACTACTGGAATGCAATCTACTGGTTCAGGAGTTACAACATTTACATCTTCATAGTAATACCATGAACCACTTGTCTTGTTTGACGAACTGCTTGGCTTAAAGCAATTATTCTTGTCTGTTGGAACTGTAGTATTAGCAGTCTGCTTATCCCATCCGTTCTGAGTATTCTTAAAAAGAATCTTTGAATAGTCAGCAGGGATTTCCATCTTGTAGATGTTTCCTTCTACTTTTGTTCCTTTTAATGTCTGAGTTCCTTGAGAACCATCCCAAATGTAAACAAATACTTTGCTCCATTTAGTCTTTGCGTTGTCAAAATATACAACTTTTGTTCCTGTTTCAGCATTTGCATTCATAATCATGTCAGTTCCGTAAAAAACTGTTACTGCCATAACTAATGCCAATACAAACGCCATCGCTTTTTTAAGCGTTTTCATTTCACACACTCCCTTTAAAATTTTTAATTTCTTTGTAACAACTCTGTCATTCTATCATACATATTTATTAATTTCTAGTTCATCAAAACCCATTTATTTCGCACATCGAAGTATTGTTTTCTGTGATATTTAGTCATTTTTTTAATTTTTTTTTTGACTTTTTTAGTAATTATGTTCTAGTTTTTTACAATTAACTTAAATGGATGCTTTTTAATTTTGACATTTTTTACATATCATCACATTTGCAGCATTTGTTTTTCTATTTTATTATTTTTTACATTTGTATTTGTATTTTTCGAAAGCACATTTCTATTTTTGCAATATTTTAATCCCTCCTTCTCTTTTTATGTACCGCAAAAAGAGCAATCATTTCCAAGAAACAATTACTCTCTTTTAAAGCATCTTTAATTCCTGCGATTATCCCATAATCAAATACACAAAGTATCCCGCATAACAAGCAAGCATTATAGCTCCTGCCGGACGACGAAGTTCTTTTTTACGAACAACACCAAGTAGCAATAACACAGCTGCACCGATGGCTGCAAGACCGTCTACCATAAAATTCTGCTTAAAAGCAACCGGTGTAATAAGTGCAGTGATGCCTGTTACAAACAAAATATTAAACACGTTACTTCCTACTATATTACCAATGGCAATGTCTGCTTTTCCTCTTTTTGCTGCTGTAACTGATGTCACAAGTTCAGGAAGTGAGGTACCAAAAGCAACAATGGTAAGTCCAATGATACGCTGACTTACACCTAATACTCCTGCGATTTCCGATGCTGAATCAACAACAAAATCACTACCAAAGACGATCAAAACTGCACCGATAACCGTCATAAGAAGGAGAAGCCAAATATTCTTGTTTGCATGAGCTTCTTCCACTTCTTCTTTTCCTTTTTTTGCCATATACAAAAGATACACCATATATACCACAAACAGTACAGTTAAAAGTATTCCATCTGCGCGATTGATTACATTTCCCGCTAATCCGATTGCCAAAAATACACCTGAAATGACAATCATGAAAGGTAATTCAATCATCAATGTTGATTTCTGGATTGCAACTGGCACAATTACTGCTGTGAGTCCTAGAATTACAAGTACATTCATAATGTTACTTCCAAGAACATTTCCTACGGTAAGGTCAACTCCTTCACCACCGCTAAGAGCCGCAGTAATACTAACAGCTGCTTCCGGTGCACTGGTTCCCATGGCAACAATGGTAAGTCCGATAACCAACTGTGGTATGCCAAATTTTCCTGCAATGCCGGATGCACCCTCTACAAACCAGTCTGCGCCTTTTACAAGCATGACAAAACCTAATACTAATAAACCTATCTGTAATACAATTCCCATTTTTTCTGTTTCTCCTTCATCAATTCACATTTTATTATTCAGCACTTGCCGTTACTTCACTTGTCACTTGTGGAGTTGCCGTAGCCTGGCTTTGGACATTTTCCTCGTTACTATTTTTCCAAGCTGTAAATCCTACAATAACAATAATTACAAACGCATAAAACCCCGCCATAATTCTATGGGCTTTCCTTTCCTGTTGCTTTTCAAAATCCATTTTTTCACTTCCTTTCTCTTATTACAAATACATAAGAACCTTCTTTTTTCGAAATCTCAAACTCTTCCAAAATCTCGAATTTATCCCTTGGTAATGTATCCATTAGTATTTCTTTATCGTAACAATAAAGTATGATTTTTGCATCTTTCTTTAAATGCGTCGATATCTTCTTCCAAAAAGACCGATACAAGATTTCAATCTCTTTTGCATTTTTCCCACCTGTGACACGAGGCAGATTGGAAATAATCTCATCAAACAAATATTCATGTTTGAAATCGAAAAAGTCACGATTGATGTAATTTGCTCTTACATGTGCCTCTTTTGTATTGATACGCGCCGCCTCAATACCTTGTCCATAAATATCGACGCCGTACATATCTCCTGTTGGAAGAAAACGATTTCTTTCAATTAACATTGTTCCGGCTCCGCAAAACGGATCCAACACCTGCGCCCCTTCTCTTAAATATTCTTTGGCAAGTTCCATGGTAAGGGCTGCATTTACCGGCGCGATACTGGTTGGCAATGCTTCCACGCGATATGTGAATCTATCATCCGCTAACGTATATAATTTCAATAGAAATACAAAATCTCCACTATTGTTCTCAATCAGTCGAAGTTCAACCTCATAATGGGAGGTACTGTTTATCAACTTTCCTTGGCTAAATTCCTGCAAATAAGCACCTAGTTTCTTTGTAAACGTACTCTTTTGTTTCAAATCCATCTTGCTTTTACACTCAATACGGAAATAAAAAGGTGCTTCTCCTTCATGTCTTTCTTCTAAATATGAAACCAAAGAACTATCACTCAAACATTTTGCCACTTTTTTTGCCTGTTCATCCAAAGAAGCGTTTCCATCCCGTTTGATAGTGGCAAGTCCATCTACGCGGAACAATAATTCACTAAAGGTACGTACTTCCATGATTTCCTTCAAATCCGTAGTTTCTGCCTGCACACCGGCATTAAACAACTTCGGGCGGTGACTTTTTATCTTATCAGCAGTAATTTCCCTGAAATTTCGATTTGTCAACAAAATGATTTTGGAATTTGTATTCCATCCACAAAACTTGTGTTTTTTTCCACCTTCCATCATAAGCACAAGTTCCTGCAACTGTTTACATTCTTCCAAAATGTGCTTTTTGTTGCTCTCATCTACCTCTACTGTCTGCAGTTTTTCCAGACGTTCTTTTAATTTTGGCAAATAATCTCTATAATCAAGTTCTTTCATGGCAGTAAGATAACTGCTTTTTACAAACATAGTGTTCTCATCTTCATAGGCTTTATACAAATGCGAAAGACTTTCCTGTACACCAAGCTGTCCAAGAACTAAAGCCGCATTTTTCCGCACCTTTGGATCTTCATCTGACAAAAATCCATAAAACATATCCACCTGATTATTCAGAGCTAACAATATGGCATGTTTTCCTGCATATTCCTTAGCTTCCGCCTTCAATGCAATCAGATTTTTACGGACATCTTCGCCTGCCTGAAGCTTTAAAATGTAGTCTCTAACCATCGGTTCACCACTTTCCTTTTTCTTCTTCCAAAACACCCTGGCATTCTTATCGCAATTTCCCTGCAATTTGCCAAAGTCTTGGTCTAAGTCTGAACTAAAAACCTTACTCCATTCTATACTAATTTTTCATTTGTTACAACCTAATTATAAAAAGGTTGTGAAACGCGCAGCAATTAACTCCATCTCCGCGGTCTGCGCATCCTCGCATCGCAATTTCCTATTACATAAAACAAGACAGGCTTTCGCCTGCCTAAACCACTATATTCCAAGCGCTCCCGGAAGTTTTTGCAAAAATTGAAGTCTTTGCTGCTTCTGATGTTGCAGATTTTGCAGCTTTTCAATATTCTTTGCCGACATCCAGGTTTTCTTGCTGTTGTAATAATAATTTGCAATCTTCCAAAATTTTTCCGGAACAGCCATGCGAATCAAAAGAACTTTTCTTTCCTCCTTTGAAAGAGGCCGATATTTCTCATAGCCTTCCATTGCCCGGTCAAATACTGCCATATTCCAACTGTTTTTTTCCATGATTTTTCGTAAAATATCATATAAATCCATGCACTGTAATTGCATATGTACCCGCTCAAAATCCGAAGTTGCCTCACCATTTTTCAACAATATGATATTGTGATAATTATAGTTTCCGTGGCAGATTGCCTGTTCTTGTTCCATCTTTTCATACAATTTTTTGCAGTCTACCATGTCAAGCATTCCTTCTGCTTTGTCTGCCTCCTGATAAAACTCCGGAAACATGGATAAAAACATGAGTTCAAATTCATTTCTTTGCTTTTTTTCTCTCATGTAGGCACGTACTCGTCGAAGCTCCCGGTTGTGCCGAATAATGGTTTCTTCATAGGTATCTGCCTGAAATACCAGTGGTTCTTCTGTAACATTTTTCAGAAGTAAATGAAGCTTTGCCAGATTTGAAGTGATTCTTTCTATATGTTCTGATTGTTTCAAGTCACAATCTTCCCCTTGAAACCACCGTTTCAACACATATCTGGTCCCCATGCCATTCTCTGTTATCCACAATCCTTCTTTATTTTTTTCGTAGGTATCCACATTTTCATATCCACAATCCACAAGATGCTGTTTCACCTTCTGTGCCATTTCCGCCTTTTGATCACTTAGGCGAAATTCCCGCAAAATACGAAATCCCTTGTCTGTATCAAACACGTAAGCCCCTCTTACACGAAATACCCTCTGCACATCCAGCTCATAATGATCCATAATTTCTTTTAACTTATCGTCCATTTGTCTCCCTCCAATCTCAATACCCTATCCGCGTATTGCTATTCTATGAGGGAGTTTTCATATTTATTCTATAAATGAAAAAACGCTAATATCCTGCTTTCGCAAAATATTAACGTATTTCCATCACTATAAATTATAATTCAATTTTCCTCACTCACCAACTTAGCTTCATGCATTTACCCATGTTAAAGCATAAAATGTCCATATTTTTCTTTTGCCAAAGAAATCAATGTATCCTTTTCGTTAAGCTTAGGCTCCTCAATTACGGCTTCCAACAATCCGTTAAGAATTTCTCCCATGGATTTTCCCTTTGGAAATCCTTCACGAAGCAGGTCTCCACCATTGATTGCAAGCATTTTCAAGGTAACACATTCTTCTGCGTCACAAATCTCATGGTATAATGCTTTCGAAGCCTGTAATTTATCCATTTTCTCCTGACGTTTATAATCACTCTGTGCAAGTACATCCCCTTCCATCAAAAGGAACAAATACTTCATTTCTTCTACACCAATTTTATTCATGAGCTTTCGCATTTTATTCTTTTGAGAAGAAAATTCCACATCATGATACTGAATTAAATGACACGCCAGATCGATGGTATAGTTATCAAACCGAAGTCGTTTTAATATTTTTTTTGCTTTTTCTTTTGATACCGCCGGATGCTTGTAAAAATGAGTAATACCTTCCTCATCAACAGTAAGGCACTCTGGTTTTCCCACATCATGAAGCAATGCAGTCCACGCCATCACCGAATAATCTTTCTTACTGAGGCCTGCTTTTTTTGCTGCTGCCAGAGTATGTTCTACTGCTTTCAGACTGTGCATTCCCACATCAAAACAATGGTGGGGATGATTTTGTGCAGTTTCAATCATTTCATCAAATTCAGGTAATACCACCTTTGTGATACCTAATTCTTTTGCAATCATCAACCGCTCCGGATGGTTTGAACAAAGCAGTTTATCAAGTTCCAC
Organism: uncultured Lachnospiraceae bacterium; assembly: GCA_902795895.1. Classification (GTDB taxonomy): domain Bacteria; phylum Bacillota; class Clostridia; order Lachnospirales; family Lachnospiraceae; genus CAG-411. Next base: position 6,823 of record CADBNB010000226.1, read on the forward strand.
CCGAATACGCTCCGCACTGATTTTTTGAAGGGTTGGCGCCAATTCTTTTACCGCAGCCTTTGTCTCTTCTTCAATGTCAAAATCAAGCTGTGCCCCAAAACGAACTGCACGAAGAATACGAAGAGCATCCTCATCAAAACGTTCTCTTGGATTTCCCACGCACTTAATGATGTGTCGTTTCAAATCACCCATTCCGTCGAAGGCATCCACCACGCCTTCCTCTTTGTTGTACGCCATTGCGTTGATGGTAAAATCTCTCCTGCGCAAATCTTCCAAAAGATCACTGGTGAATTCTACTTCCGTAGGATGTCTTCCATCTTCATAACTTCCATCAATTCGATATGTGGTTACTTCAAATCCGTCCTTATCAAGCATAATGGTAACCGTGCCGTGCTGAATTCCCGTATCAATGGTTCGTTTAAACAGCTCTTTTACCTGCTGGGGTTTTGCCGAAGTGGTAATATCCCAATCCTCCGGCTCTCTCCCAAGCAATGCGTCACGAACGCAGCCACCTACCGCATAAGCCTCATATCCGTTGGCATGTAATTCATTTAAAATATAGTCAACCTTATCCGGTATCTGAATTTCCATATATTAACCTCACATTTTCACTGGTTTCATATGCTTTACCCACAAATTAGCGTTTCTACTGGTTTCGCATACTTTCCAGACAAACTAACTTTTCCACGAAATTAGTATGCTTTCCCCCAGTAAACTAACTTTTTCGCTGGTTTTCCACAGCATACACATGTATCAGAAATCTGTTCCTGTGCAAATGGCATACAGCGGGATGTTACTGACAATTCTTCTTTAATCTTATTCTCACACGCAACATCTCCACACCACATTGCCTTGATAAATCCAGGCTTGTTCTCAGCAATATCCTTAAACTCTTCATAGTTCTTTGCCTCGTATGTGTGGGCATCTCTATGTGTTCTTGCACGCTCTAACATGTCATTGTGCATCTGGTCTAAGATTTCCTGCATTCTTGTCTCGATTTCATCAAATGCAACTTCATATTTTTCTCTTGTGTCACGACGAACTACGATACAACGACCTGCTTCAATATCCTTTGGTCCGCACTCTACACGTACAGGAATACCACGCATTTCCTGCTCAGAGTATTTCCATCCTGGGTTCTTATCGCTGTCATCCACCTTAACAGAGAAGTTCTTTGAAAGAACCTGACGAAGTTCTTCTGCTTTTTCAAGAACGCCTTCCTTCTTTTGCATAATAGGAATAATCATAATCTGTGTTGGAGCAATTCTAGGTGGTAAAACAAGTCCTGAATTGTCACCATGTACCATAATCATAGCTCCGATGATACGGGTTGTCATTCCCCATGAAGTCTGGTGTGCATACTGTAATTTGTTGTTTTTATCTGTATACTGAATGCCAAATGCCTTTGCAAAACCGTCACCAAAGTTGTGGCTTGTTCCTGACTGCAATGCCTTACCATCATGCATCAATGCTTCGATTGTGTAAGTAGCTTCTGCACCGGCAAATTTCTCTTTATCTGTCTTTCTTCCCTTAATCATAGGAATTGCAAGTACTTCTTCACAAAAATCTGCATATACATTTAACATCTGCTCTGTTCTTGCTTCTGCTTCCTCTGCTGTTGCATGTGCTGTATGTCCTTCCTGCCATAAGAATTCCATGGTTCTAAGAAATGGACGGGTTGTCTTTTCCCAGCGAACAACAGAACACCACTGATTGTACAATTTAGGCAAATCACGATATGACTGTACTACATGTGAATAATGTTCGCAGAACAATGTTTCTGATGTAGGACGAACTGCCATCTTTTCCTGCAATGGCTCTAATCCTCCCTGTGTTACCCATGCAACTTCCGGTGCAAATCCCTCTACGTGGTCTGCTTCCTTCTGCAATAAACTTTCAGGAATGAACATAGGCATGTAAACATTTTCTACACCTGTCTCCTTGAAACGGGAATCCAATTTTTTCTGGATGTTTTCCCAGATGGCATATCCAGCCGGACGGAAAATCGTACATCCTCTCACGCTTGAGTAATCAATCAACTCAGCCTTTTTTACAACATCTGTGTACCACTGCGCAAAATCGTCTTCCATCGCAGTAATTGCTTCTACTAATTTCTTATCGTTTGCCATTTTTTTCTCTCCTTTTCCTATATAACACAAAAAGGTGACACCCGAAATCATATCCCCAAGGGACCAAATGATCTCGGCGGTGCCACCCTTATTAATCGTAATAACAATTCTCTCTCATCCTTTATCGCAGGAATTACGCCTTACTTTCATAAGGTGCTCCAAGGCAGGTTCCAAAGTTAATCCATAAGACTCTTCCACCAGACAAGTCTCTCTCTGTCATGTACGCTCTTTGTACTAGTCCTTTTCAATGCGTTTTCTTTATAAACTAACTTCTAGTTTAAAGTAATATTTTAGACTTGTCAAGGGAAGAAAAAATAGTACCCTCTTGTGCAAATCATATCTACTTGCAGGAGGAAGTCCTAACAAATTTTTTAATCCTCTAGCTGCGTTCACATATTGATATGCAACGCTAGGCAAACATATAAATCTTAAGTATGAAAAAAAATCA